>NZ_JAKNJD010000011.1:0-238611 GCF_022132345.1 Butyricimonas sp. DFI.6.44
TCTCCCTTTACGCGGGTGGTAGTCGCGTATGGCTCCCGCGTTCCTGTATTCTAAGCTTGTCAAGGTATTACCTACCGGTTATTCCCCTCTCTCGTTTTCCAAAATAAGGAAAGGGGAGGAGCTAACTTTCCCCTTTCCGGGCACGGGATCAAGTAGCTGGTTGCAAACATTGTAAGTTCAATGTAAAACCGCACCCATTTCTTTTCTAATTTGTCTACATTGTTGAAAAACAACCTGATGCTAAAATCATCCGGTTATCCAGTATTTATATTCCAGCCGGAACTCAAAAAAAACTCCGGACTGAACAAGTCAACCCGGAGCTGTAGTATAACGGCAAAGGGGTTGACTTAATCGTGTGAAGTAGGAACGCCACCACGAAAAAGCAACCCCACGCCGCTATATTATATATCCATAAAGAATATACGAATACAACGACATGAGTGTTGCAATCCCGTTTCCCGTGACTAATCGTCTTGAATCCTACTTCAAGGAAACGCAAATTATAACCTCAACATCGTAAACAGGACATCATCAGCGGCTCTCCGCACAGTCCATAATACAAAGGTAGAAAAAATTTTCATTCTTTTACAACTTTCCGCGCGAAATTATATTCCTGTTCACACGTGAACAGCCTTATACCCAAAAAACAAAGAAGCTGTTTCCACTATCGGAATCACGGTAAAGAGCAGCACGTTTATCTCCACACGACCTGCCAATTAACTGTAATTAACAAGAAGATGACAAGTCTGAAAAAAGTATTATCATATAATCTAAGTTATACTTTCTATATACCAACTCCCATTCAACTCCTATTATAAAGGTAAAAAAATAGGAATTGAATAGGAAATAAATTGAGATTCATTTATTGATAGTATTTAGTAAAACTATCTATTATATTAATTATTAACCTATCTTATACAGCTAATAGAGAGAAACACTACTATTAAATGTCCGTGACACAAGCCATAACCATGAATACCACGAAAACAAAAAACGCCTCCCGCAAAAGCGGAAGACGTCTTGTATCTAATTGGGAACAATTCCTTATGCCACAGCCTTTTTGGCATCCATGCGCCGTACCACCCGACCGTAAATAATCAAGGCAATAGCCGACACCAAAGCGATAGCGGCAAAATAATACCATATATAATGCGCGTTAGCCGAAGCGGCAGCCCATTCTGCCTCGCTGCTGAACAAAGCTCGATCGGGGCAATACTTGCTCAACAGGAATCCCGACAACCCGAACCCGAAAATGGATGACAAAAAGGAATGCAGATGGCTAAAACCGAGGTACATCCCCTCCTCCCCTTTCGGTGCCTGTAACGAGAAATATTCCAGAAAACGGGGAGAAATAAACACTTCCGCCAATCCTTGGAACACGATACCTACTATCATCATAAACGCCACCGGGTGCAGCCCGAGGATTTCCCCGCCCCCCAACATATTCCCGGACGCCATGCACAAGGCGGAAACGGGCATGATAAACATACCGCAGGTCATCGAGAACAAGGCCGATTTCTTCCGCATCAATGAAGTTACCAGATTCACGGTCAACACGACCACCAGCGGGTTCACGTTAGCGTACCAACCGATGGCACTCGCCTCTCCCGCCAAGCGCGTCACGTATTTCGGCATCGTGGCGTACAACTGGTGTTGCACCATCCAGAATCCGGTGATAATCAAAATCAGCACGATCAACCGCCCGTTGGAACACACTTTTACCAAACCCGTCCATATCTGCCGGAAAGTTTTCCCTTCCCCGGCGTGTTTATCACTCTTGTAAAACAAATAAATCGCTATTAAAGCCAGAAAAGTCATCGCCGCCGAGAAATAATTCAACACGATCATTCCCTCGTGCCCCATGGCATCCCGCAAGGGAGTCACCAGCACTTTACCGGAGAACGCCCCGATATTCACCATCCCGTAAAAAATAGCGAACCCGCGGGCACGGTTTTTCTCGTCCGTTTCCTTCGCCACCGTACCGGAGATCACGCTCTTGATAAACGAGCCCCCGACGATAATCAGTATCATAACCGGAATAATCCCGTAACGATAACCGCTTTCCTGCAACCCCGTGAACTTGGTCACGTAGCCGTATTCAACCAACCCCGTCGTGGACAGGAAACTCGGGAACAACCCCAGCCCCAAATACCCCAGCGACAGCAGGGCAAATGCCAACAGCATCGATTTCCTGAAGCCGATCTTGTCGGCAAGAGCCCCCGAAAATGTCGGCAATAAATACAAACAAGCGGAAAAAACTCCCGCGATCGTGGCAGCCTGAATATCCGTGAAACCCAGCACGTTGCTCAAATACAACGTGATCACGACAAATACCCCGTAATAGGCGGCACGCTCCAGCAACTCTACCGTGTTGGCAACCCAAAACGCTTTACTAAACTTTACTCTCTCTTTCTTTTTTGTTGTCACACTCATACAATTAATTTATTACTAACATTTTCACACGCCTGCAAAAATAATATTTTCTGGTTATCTACCAAATGACTCATGTCAACTTGAATCACTGAATCATTTTAAATTCTGACCATACAGAACTATTAAAAGCTGACTAAATACACATACAATATTAACAGGAAGGAGTAAAAAAAATTACTCTTGATAAGATTATCTACAATACTTATATCCAGAAACATCGCTATATACCAAATACTAAGGCTCTTTAAATCTTCACAAGGTACAAATAATAAATATTTTTAATTTCTATTTAATCCTTTTCTATGTCGATCGTGTATTTATATATGAAATATAAAACAAATTATTATTAATACAATGAGTCCTAGATTGTACAATTTGACTGTTTATAGCTTAATTTACACCATTATATTGATAAATTATAATTGTCAATCTACATCTTATGATCTTAATGATTCATTCGCATTGGCAGGAAATAATCGTATAATGCTTGAAAAAGTTCTGAATCATTACAAAGGAGAAACAAAGAAATACAAGGCAGCTTGTTTTTTGCTCTCAAACATGAGATGGCACTACACAACAGTACAAGTGTCGAGTATGGATACTGCAATTATAACCTATCATCAAAAGTATGACTCTTTATATTATACGATTATCAAGGATTATAAAGACGAGCAACTTGAAGACTCTACAATACGATATCAGTTGCAAGAATTGAGCTATAAAGCATTTAAACAAAACGAAGGAATAATAATTAAAGCTCCTAAATTATCTTCTTCGTTCGTTTGGGATGTCGAACATCTTTCAGCCGATTTTATTATTCAACATATTGATAATGCTTTTGAAGTATGGCAAAAAGGACCTCTATGCCGACATTTGTCTTTCAACGAGTTTTGTGAATGTATTTTACCGTATCGCTCAATTCAAACAATTTCGTTTTTTGAGAATGGTCGTTTTTTAAACAAACTCATGTTTAAACACCTTGAAAAAACGAATCACAAAAAGCTTTCAGGTTATTTGAAACGTTATCACCATTACGTGTCAAGTATGCAATCCTTTTTTAGCTTCCCCCCTCTAAACTCACATATCGGTTTCTATGACTTATTTGTCGGGCAAGATGTAGATTGTATAAATACGGCGAATAACGCATGTAATATCTTAAGAGCATGCGGCATACCTCTAATGGTAAATTTCAATACAGCATACAAAGAATTGAAAGGGAGACATTATTTCTGTTCGTTTTTAGATAACAATAAGAAATGGCGACATTTCAATCCCCAAACCAATTGTTTAGACACAATAGAACCTCTACAAGGAGAATCTTTGAATATTATCCGAAATACTTACGCTGCACAAAGTGATAGTCCTTATTTTACCAAATCTTCCAATGAATTAGTTCCGACTGATTTTGACTCACCTTGTATAAAAGATGTAACAAGTAGTTATTACGAGACAGTAAAAATAGAATTACCATTTGAAGAAGAATCAGATAATAATTTAGCCTATTTATACGCTTTTAATAACAACCCTTCTGGTATATTACCCGTGTGTTGGGGTAAAATCGATCATGAAAGGAATAAAGTAGAATATATAAATGCCATGTACAACACCTTATACTTTCCTGCATTTTTCAGGGGAAATGAGATTGTTTATTTCAGCTCACCATTCTATATACAAAAAGATTCTTTACGCGCCAGTCGCTATAAAATCATACCTTTTCCACCTATCTCTTCATCTCAAAGTACAGGGGACATTATTGTGAGTAGAAAATATCCACGAAAACGAAAAATGATTGATATCGCCAAAAAAATGATTGGAGGAAAATTTTATGGAGCCAACCGTGATGATTTTTCTGATTCTGTTTTACTGTATACAATATCACACGCCCCCCAACCTTATTTGCAGGATTTCAAAATATCAGAGTCGAGAAGTTTTAAATACTTTAAGTATGCTTCGCCTGCCACTAATCGTCGTTCTAATATTTCTTGGTTGGAATTCTTAATTGACTCCACCTTTCATTATCCTTACACTGAGCCAGCTTCTCCGTTACCCATTATGGACGATGCGGACACTCTTTGTCCATATAAACAACAATTGCAAGTTATTGAAAAAAATATATACGACTTTAAGAGCCAACGAATGTTCGATCAGAATATGCAAACCGCTTCTTCACAACCCGATATCTATTTGCACCTAGAATCTCCTGTCAGAGTAAAAACGATCAGGATGGCTCCATTAAATGCAGAAAACTCCATAATACCCGGTAACCGGTATAAATTATTGTATTGGGATAATAGATGGATTGAAATAGATACGATAACCGCAAAGTATAACTACTTAAAATTTAAGAACATACCATTAAACAAGATATATTGGTTGAAAAATCTGGATCAAGGTATAGAGGAACTCCCTTTCATTTACAGAAATGGGAAGCAATTGTTTATATATCATGACATTATAACAAATAATCAACAATAATTTCAGAATCGGGATAAATACCAAACTAAAAAGAAAGGAGGAAATATAAAAAACAAAAACACATCTATTAAAAATTTATGTATTATTTCAAAAATCAAAACCTATGAAAAATAGAAATTATTTTATTATTATTTCAACTATACTTTCTTTAATAGTATATGCTTGTAATAAAGAAAACGTATCTTCAAGTCGTATTAATTCTACAAAATTGACAGTAAATGACGCCAAAACGTTTTTTGAAACTTCTATTCAAAAGAACATCTTGCAAAAATCTTTGTCAAGAGGTATAAATTCCGAAGAAGAAGAGAATATTCCAGAATTCACAGGCTTAACCCCGGTGAATTTTACGCCTAAATGGAATAACGCCGTGGTTACTGTTAACGAAAAGTCGAGTTTTGTAAATATTCCAATTACCACCTTAGAAAAATACTATGTCCAAAAAAAATCTTCCAAGGACATGATTTCTCTAGCTCAAAAAATGGTCATCTCTCAAAAAACAACAGGTGAAATGATATGCCGGATCATGACACTTCTTCCCGAAAACGGCAAATCAAGCGAAAGCCAGATTAACTCATTCAATCTGTCTCAAAAAAACACCGAGTATTCAGGGATTGTTATATACACGACGCTGGATGGCGCAATCACTGAAGTCGAGAAATACGAAGCAGGAAAAGTCGTAGAAACCACAAGTGTAAGCGAAGAGCATCACGAGGGTGAAACAATGAACAATCTCCTTGAAGGATACGATTTCTTTAAGAATGATGCGGTAGCGATGTACAGTTCTTCAGAAGGCGGTGGCGGTGGTAGTACCGAACCCTATCCTTTCTGCACGTATTGCGGAAAGATGTTACGTTATTGTGATTGCACCCATCATAACAACCCAAATAAGAGTATGTGGGATTGTCCTATTTGTTTCCCGACTTTAAGTACGTGTAACGACTGTGGCCAAAAAACAGGCACCCTATCCGGGGGATATTGTGCTCGTTGCGGACGTAAAAAATAAACAATTCCAAATTCAATAACATGATTTTTAAAACATTCAAAACAAGTACATGGTTTCTGTTTGCTATTTTCTTGAGCTTTCATACTCTATCAACGCAAGCTGAAAATAGAAAATGCAAAAAAATGAACAACGAAAACGTCATGTTCCAAAGCAAAGAAGCTACAGTTTCGTTCCCTATTTGGTTATCGAACCAAATACTGCATCAGCATATACCATTTCGTGTTAATCTTACGGAATCTGATCTATTATTTAGTAACACAGCCTATTCGAACAACATTTCACGTAAAATTAATTTTGAGACTGATTTTTCTGTAACTAAAAGAGGAAAAATTAAAAATTGTATTGTTGAAAACCTTTCTGATACAGCTCTTGTAAACGAAATAAAACGAGTAATATCAATTTCACGAAATTGGAAAGCGAGTCGAGAAAATGGCAAAAAAATAACTTCCAGTTTAACCTTCTCTATCAGTTTGAACACAAAAGGTGACCTTGTCATACTTGACGAAGGACCAAAATGGGGAGAACCGGATAAAAGATTTTACGGGAAAAGATACAACTTGACTAGGTATATTCACCAAGTTGCTATGCACATTTATTCTAAAAACAGCTATAGCGTGGAAAAAATTGAATATCCCGTAAACGCATCTCCCGTATTAGGAAGTATAAAATTCAGTTTTATAGTAAATAAAGATGGCTATTTTTCAAATCTGGAATACACAGATGATTTACATCACAGACAAATTGAACCTATTATTACAGGGCAAATGTTCCCGGGACGCTTATTTAGCACCGAAGTAAAATGGGCTCCGGCAATCTTAGATGGAAAACCTGTAAGTGTACAAGTAAAAGCCATTATAGATTACGATAATAATGAATTTTCTTGGGATTGCTTTGTACTTGATGAAAAATAAAGATAAAGTTGTGTCAGAATAAAGCCCATGAGAATATTTAGGCATTTCATTGTAATAGAATGTTCTTATGCTATATTCTGACCAACCTTATAGAATTAAGATGAAACAAGTTTTACTTACATATCTTTTGACAAAAGGAATTTCAAGTTCAGCATTCCTTATACTTGTTTTTGCTCCTATTTTTTATTCTGGTATTTTTATAGAAAACCAGATAAGCCTACTTTTAATAATTATCCTTACTCCACCCGTTATCTATCAATTGATTTTAAAGAAAAGTATTCATCTATCTTCGATAGATATTATTTTACTCGTGTTTTGTGTATTTTACATCGGTAGATTATTTACCTCGCAAGGTGGTCATGAATTACATTCATTAAAATTGCTATCACTAACTTGTTGGTACATATTATTTAGATTACAATCTTTCTTCTGGGTTATAACCTATTTACTCGTTATTTGTGGCGTTATTCAAACAATTTTAGTTATTCTTCAATCCCAATTTGTTATTTATGGGTATCATCAGTTTTTCAATACCACGGGAACATTTCATAACCCTGCATTATTAGGTGGCTTTCTCGCAATCTCATTCATCATGGCGTTGAGTGTAGGTAAAAATTATTTGCAACAGAAAAATAAAAAAGGGTACATTTTTATTACCTGCTCCATGTTTATGGTTTGGGGGCTTTATTTGTCCGATTCTAGAACTGCATGGCTGGCTGTTTTTAGTTGCATACTACTAACGCCACTAAAAAATAGATGGCATAGATGGACAAGAAAAAAGGAATTGTTACTCTTTCTAGGATGTGGAATAATTGTGATCTTGTTGTCAATTATATTGTATCAATATAAACCAATTTCAGCAAATGGCAGACTGTTCATTTGGGAAAGATCTTTAGAAATGATTAGGGACAAACCACTATGGGGACATGGAATTAATGGTTTTAGAGGAAATTATATGCACTATCAAGCTGACTATTTCGAGAAAAATCCACAATCTAATAATTCAATGTTAGCGGATAATGTCGAATATGCATACAATGAACTCATTAAGATTTCCGTGGAGATGGGTATTGCTGGCTTAATATTGTTCTTGATCCTTTTATTTTCATTGTTGAAAAAATATGATAATATTATTATTTATAATGGTTTAATCGTTTTGATTGTATTTTCATTATTTTCATATCCTTCAGATGCATATATATTTCTACTGATATTTTGTTTCTTCACAGCTAATTTGCCACACAAAACACTATTGTTATTTGATATTTCCCATCAATTATTAATAGGTATATTATGGATCGCTCCGACATTTATGTTTTTGGGAGTATGTAAAATGCACTATTATTATTTAATAGATACACGCGTGAAAGAATACAATAATTTTAATGAGCCTTTTTGTCAAGACGATATTCTTAAACAATATCATAAATTGAAATATCATCCCCAATTTATGATGTGGTTTGCAAAACAAATGTTTCAGAGTAAGGATTGGAATAATGCTTTACCAGTTCTTAAAGATGCATTATTGATTTATCCTTGTCTAGAAATATATTGTGATTTAGGTACGATTTATCACCAACAAGAGAAATATCAAGAAGCAAAGACTTATTACACCATTGCGTTAAATATGATTCCTTCTCGAATAACACCAAAATATAAATTATTCAAGCTTTATCTGCATGAAAGAGATTCTTTAAATGCAAAAAAAGTCGCAAATCAAATTTTAAATTCTCCTGTCAAAATAGAAAACACAAGTTTTTTGAGAATAAAAGCTAAGATTATGAACTCTGGAATAATAGATAATTGACTTTACACTTTCCCATTAATCTTGATATATTTTCACCCCATCCATTTTTTTACCCTTTAATGCATCGTCCGAATACACGTGCAGGCTGTGCGCCGTATCGCTCAGACAGGTGATACGATGGATATGATTGTCGAATTTTCCGGCTTCCCCGATGGCGTATAATCCTAAAACATCATTGATTCTCAATTCATCGACTAAACGGATACCCCCTTCACAAGGTTCGAATATCTCGACAAGGAACTCCCCGTCGGCAAAGGTATACCCGGCAAACTGCGGGTGCGAGTGAATGGCGGTACGATTGCCCTTCTTCCACGACATCACGATAGCTTCCCATCCCGTGCGGGCATCCCGTCCGATATAGTCGCGAACATACGTATCATCCGCGAATCGGTCAAATGCAGCCAACGGGTTATTCCTCACGAAATCCAACACGTACGTTTTCACCTGTTCGCCCATTGTCGCATCTACCCTACCGGAACGCACGATATCCAGCAATCCGTCCATAAAGTTCTCGTACCCGGCAACCAGACAAGGAGCAGCCGCAAAATCCTCTCGCAAAATATTCTCTTTTTTATCCATAATAAGTAATCGTTTATTTTATCACACGCAAACATACAAGAATTTCCGCTTTCGTTTTTATGCATATATACTTACTTCTCGATGCATAAAACACGTAATATTTTTATAATTCCATGTAATTCACTATCTTCACGCTGAAATTAGAAACAAGATTATGAAGATTATATCTGTTATATTGCTTACGTTATTCGCGTTGCTCTTTTCTTCTTGCGTGAAAGATAAAGACCAAGAGGTTGAAATTGAAAACTATATCGAGGCAGGTGACAAACTGCCGGATTTTACCGTGAAGAACGCTGCCGGGGAAGAATTGAACAGCGAGGAACTGGAAGGACAGGTGACTTTGCTCGTGTTCTTCGTGACCACTTGTTCGGATTGCGAACGGGAATTACCGAAAATCGAGGAAGTATGGAAAAAATTGAAAGAGAACCCCGATTTCAGGCTTGTCGCTGTTTCCAGAGAAGAAACCGCTTCCACGGTCAACAAATACTGGGAAAAGGAAAAATTCACGATGCCATTCTTCCTCGACTCCAAGCGGGAAGTTTTCTCGCTTTTCGCCAATAGCACGATCCCCCGCCTCTACTTGTCGAACCGGGAAAACATCGTAACTTGGATGGCAATTGAAAAAATGGAGTTAACCACAGAACAATTGATCGAAAAAATCAATGCGACTATAAAAGAATGAGAGCCATTGGCTCTCATTCTTTTATAGTCGCATGAAAGCGTCAATCTCCCGGAACTGATCGGAAGAAAAATCACCCAACAGGTACTTGGCGAAATGGAACCACATTTTCCGTTGGTAAAATTCTTGCGGCATTCCCGAGAAACCGTGACTCTGACCGGGTAATATCACCAAATCGAAATTCTTTCCGGCACGCAAAAGGGCATCAGCCATGCGAAGGGTGTTCGCCGGATGCACGTTATTATCCGCATCACCCGTTACCAGCATCAAATAACCTTTCAGATTTTTCGCCAACTCGATATTCGTGGGAATACGGGTTTCAAATTTCACTTTCTCCACTGTGGTCGTGGTATCCTTTCCCGTCACGGAATCTTTCACGGTCTTTTTCTCGAACGATTTGATTTCCCTTATCCCGTGATGTGTTTCCCCCCACCACTGGTTGTATATATTATTATCGTGGTTCCCCGCAGAAGAAACTGCTGCCGTGTAAAAATCCGGATAGGTACATATTGCCGCCGTGGACATAAATCCGCCGCCGGAATGACCGAAGATACCCACTTTCGTTTTGTCGATGAAAGAGAATCTATCCGCCAATTGCTCGATCCCGAATTTATCATCCGCCAAAGGATAATCGCGAAGATTGTTATAACCAAAGGTATGATACCACTTGTCCCGTAGCGGGCTGCCACCCCGGTGCCCGAAAGTCACCACGATAAAACCTACTTGCGACAATGCGGTATTATAAGCCGATTTCACGCTAAATTTCAAGGGGATAGCTTCCGTCTGGGGCCCCGGGTAAACATACGAAATGATAGGATACACTTTCGTGGAATCGAAATCAGCCGGTTTCCACATGTAACCGTACAGATCGGTTACCCCGTCCGCCGCCTTGATTGTAAACGGTTCCGGCATCCGCCATCCCGTCTCGTAAAGAGCCGTTAAATCGGGCGAAGCCAGATCGAGAATCTTCTTTCCCTTGTTATCCCTCAGTACGCTCGCGGGTTCCAGATCGACACGGGAGTAATTATCCACGAAATAGCGTCCCGACTCGGAGAAAGCCGCCTCGTGAGTCGCCTGCTCCGGCGTCAACATCTCCACCTGACCGTTCCCGTCCAGACGAGCCTTGTTTATCCGGGCGAAATAAGGACATTCCCCTTTCACCTGACCGTATCCCTCGAAATAAATGGTACGCCCGACGGTATCTATCTTAACCATCTTCCCGGAAGTCCATGCACCGGAAGATATCGCGTTCTTCAAATTACCTTCCCCGTCGTAAAGATAGAAATGACCGTGCCCGGTACGCTCTGACCACCAGATAATATCTTTCCCGTCATTCAATAATGACAAATGGAAAAATTCATTATTGAAATAAGGCTTGCTGATCTCGTTAAACAACACCTTAACCTCTCCCGTTTCAGGGTTTACCTGACAGAAGTCTATCTCGTCACACGTTCTTTTCTTCCGCAAGAAATAAAGACTCTCCACTTTCTTCCCGGGAGTGAACAAACGAATAGTCTGATCTTTCCATTTCTCCACGGGGACTTTGATCTCTTTCTTGTTCAGGGTATCGAAAAGATAAAGTTCTTCCTGTTGCACGTTCTCGTCACCCGCCATCACGTATTGGTACTCGTTGAGCGCGGGACGCTGGCTCAGAGAATTGACGATAAACAAGGATTTAATCTTCCTGCGGTCAGTACGGCGCACGTAGAAACGTTCGGAATTTTCGAACCAAGTTACACGTGCCGACTTTCTTGACGTAGAAGTATCCGAATCCGAAGCGGCATACGAGTACTTCAACTCCCCATCGGTAGTCAATTGTGTTTCAACCGAATCTTTCACGCGCAACATGTACAAATTATGCCCCTTGGCATACACGATATAGGTACTATCCGGGGAATACGCCCCGAACAATCCTGTTCTTTTCGGTTTAGCGGGTGGAGTCGGCTTCTTCCGGGCGGAATCAATTTTGACAAGTTGCTTCGTGTAAATATTGTACTCGAAACGGAACGTGTCAACCATGAATTTCATCGTCTTCTGATCTTCCTTGAAAGAAATGCCCGTGATCGGGAGTTCGCTTTTGTTCACGGGTTTATGAGTCACTTTACTGATCTCTGCCGCCATAAAATCCCGGTCGAACATCTCCCGTTGTGATTTTGCCTTGGGGTCCACGAAGAAATAGCGTGTCCCGTCCGCCTTCCGGTACGAGTACCAGAATTTGTCACTCTTTTTCAAATAATTCGGATAGACAACCGTCGAACCGGTCAGATTCTTCGCGTCCATCTTCATAAACCTCTCTGCCTGCTTGAAATTCGCCTTCTGACACACACCGGTCAAAACAAGAAAACAAAGCAATGCACTCGTGAAAAACTTTATCATCATTCGTATTATTAAAATATTGATATACTCATATTACAACTTCACCGCACGAAATTAGCGATATCTCGTGATAGAACGATTGCACGTCCAAATCTTAATAAATATTTAACACATTTAGAAACTTTAATATAAGCAACTTCTACACAAACGTTTGTATATGTTGTAAAATATATAATTTCTTTCCCCGAATCATTTATTTATCTCTACTTTTGCGATGCGAATTTTTCATTAATACACCGAGGAATAATGGAAGTATACCCGATAAGCAAAGAAACGGAACAAACCTTCAAGGAAATCAGCCGCCGTATTTTCCGCCTGCAAAACGGAAGAAGCCTCGACAGTATGGAGAACGTGGGGGCTGACACCCGAGGACAAATCGGGGCTAGTTATCTCTCTTTAAAAAATTTGGCCACCCGTTACCCTAAAGAACAAAAATTGGCACAACTCTTGTGGGGTACAGGAAGACGGGAAGAACAAATCGTCGCGTGCTTTTTGTTCCCCGTCGAGGATTTGATTACTGAAAAAATTACACAATTGTTAGAGCATTGTCATAGCTTCGAGATCGCCGAATATTTCGGGACGCTGGTGCTTGCAAAAGGTAAAGATTTGAAAAGCCGGGTAGACGGATACCTGCAATCCGACTCTCCTTTCCTGCAAAGCGCAGCACTGACCGCTATCGGGCGAAACCGGATAGACAATAAATTAAATCCCGTATTTACCGACAGTTACATACAGGAGATCGACCCGAACAAATTCATCGACCCTCACGTACAAATGGTATACAACAGGATAAATACAGTACGACACAGGGACGGATAAGATGAGGTGTTAATTATATATAAAGACTCGCTGGAGTGGGAATCTTGATTGTTTTTATAAAAATGTTTCCTATTTTTGTGGTCTGATTACAGAAAAAAAGAATTAATTAATTTACAAACATAAATTTATTGCCATGGCAAAATTAGATTTAAGCATTTATGGAATTACAGGGGTAAAAGAAATCTTACACAACCCCTCGTACGAAGAATTATACAAGGCTGAAACAGACCCTACTTTGGAAGGGTACGAAAAAGGATATGTAACCGAACTCGGAGCCGTGAACGTGATGACCGGCATCTATACCGGACGTTCTCCCAAAGATAAATTCTTTGTGATGAATGAAGCCAGCGCAGACTCCGTGTGGTGGACGACTGACGAATACAAGAACGACAACAAACCCTGCTCGGAAGAAGCATGGGCTGACCTGAAAGCAAAAGCCGTGAAAGAATTGTCCAACAAGAAATTGTACGTGGTGGATACGTTCTGCGGGGCTAACGAAGGTACTCGTCTGAAAGTGCGTTTCATCATGGAAGTTGCATGGCAGGCTCACTTTGTAAAGAACATGTTCATTCGCCCGACAGAGGAGGAATTGGCAAACTACGGTGAACCCGATTTCGTTTCTTTCAATGCCGCTAAAGCAAAAGTGGATAACTTTAAAGAATTAGGATTAAATTCGGAAACCGCTACCGTTTTCAACTTGAAGACCAAAGAACAAGTTATCTTGAACACTTGGTACGGTGGTGAAATGAAGAAAGGTATCTTCTCTATCATGAACTACTTGAACCCGTTGCGCGGCATCGCTTCCATGCACTGCTCCGCCAACACGGATATGAACGGTAAGAATACCGCTATCTTCTTCGGTTTGTCCGGTACGGGTAAAACCACCTTGTCTACCGACCCGAAACGTCTTCTGATCGGTGACGACGAGCACGGATGGGACGACGAAGGCGTGTTCAACTACGAAGGCGGATGCTACGCCAAGGTTATCAACCTGAGCAAAGAGGCTGAACCGGATATCTACAACGCTATCAAACGTGACGCGTTGCTGGAGAACGTAACGGTAGACGCTAACGGGAAGATTGACTTCAACGACAAATCGGTTACTGAAAACACCCGTGTTTCTTACCCGATCTATCACATCAAGAATATCGTGAAACCGGTATCCAAGGGCCCGGCTGCAAAACAAGTTATTTTCTTGTCTGCTGACGCGTTCGGAGTATTACCCCCGGTATCTATCTTAACCCCGGAACAAACGAAATATTACTTCTTGTCCGGATTCACGGCTAAGTTGGCAGGTACGGAACGTGGTATTACCGAACCGACCCCGACCTTCTCCGCTTGCTTCGGTGCGGCATTCTTGTCATTGCACCCGACCAAATACGCGGAAGAGCTGGTGAAAAAGATGGAAAAAGAAGGAGCGAAAGCCTATTTGGTGAACACCGGATGGAACGGAACCGGAAAACGTATCTCTATCAAAGATACCCGCGGTATCATCGACGCTATCCTCGATGGTTCTATCGACAAAGCCCCGACCAAGGACATCCCGTACTTCAACTTCCAAGTTCCGACCGCATTACCGGGAGTTGACCCGAAAATCCTTGATCCTCGCGACACGTATAGCAACGCCAGCGAATGGGAAACAAAAGCAAAAGACTTGTCTGAACGCTTTATCAAGAACTTCAAGAAGTTCGAAGGCAACGAAGCCGGAAAAGCATTGGTTGCAGCAGGTCCGAAATTATAATTATCAGGATTAGCACAATAAAAAAAGCACTTCCCGCAAGAAGTGCTTTTTTATTGTTCTAATCTATAAATAAGGCTATCCCATATATCCCTTCATGATACCCCGTTTGCTATTCCGCACGAACATGATGATTTCATCACGCTCTTTTGATGCCGGCATTTCTGCCTCAATCCGTTCGATAGCGTCTGTATTATTCAGACCGGACTGGAAAAGAATCCGATAGATGTCTTGAATCTCATTGATTTTCTCGTTGGAGAACTCGCGGCGACGTAACCCGATAGAGTTTACACCGGCATAAGACAATGGTACTCTTCCGGCTTTCACGTACGGGGGCACATCTTTTCCGATCAATGAGCCACCGGAAATCATCACGTGACGTCCGATATGCACGAATTGATGCACGGCACTCATTCCGCCCAGAATAGCGAAATCGTCCATTTCAACCTCTCCGGCCAACTGGCAGGCATTCGTTACAATACAATTATTTCCAATTCGACAATCGTGCGCCACGTGCGCGTAAGCCATTATCAAACAATTATTACCAATTTGGGTAATGCCCTTCGCGGCAGTACCTCTATTTACAGTAACACATTCACGTATGGTTGTGTTATCTCCAATAACGACAATTGATTTTTCCCCTCTAAACTTCAAGTCTTGGGGAATAGCGGAAATAACAGCACCCGGAAATATCTTGCAATTCTTCCCGATATGTGCCCCTTCCAGAATAGTAACATTCGAGCCAATCCTTGTTCCTTCCTCGATGATAACATTCTTGTCAATTGTCACGAACGGATCAATCACCACGTTATCAGCAATTTGTGCTTCAGGATGAACATAAGCTAACGGTTGTTTCATTCGTTTTTTATTTAATAGTATATATTATTTTCATTTTAGCGGGTGCAAGTTTACTAATCCTTCTTGGTTTTTGCAACTTGCGCCATAAATTCTCCTACTTCACAAACTAAATTTTTACCAACGAAAGCATATCCCCTCATCGTCACGATACCGCGCCGTATGGGAGCAATCTTGACTAATTTGAACACTAAAGTATCTCCCGGAACTACTTTACGACGGAATTTAATTCCATCAATTTTTACGAAATAAGTGGAATAATTCTCCGGGTCTTCCACTTGATTCAATACAAGGATACCTCCACATTGTGCCATGGCTTCCACGATCAGCACGCCCGGCATAACAGGTTCTTCCGGGAAGTGTCCCACGAAGAAAGGTTCGTTCATGGTCACGTTCTTGCAACCGATCACGATATCATCCGTTACCTCGTAAATCTTGTCCACCAACAAGAAAGGAGGACGGTGAGGCAATAAAGCACGTACTTTGTTCACATCCATCATAGGCTCGGAATCCGTATCCACATCCGGACGAACATCCTCGCGTTCCGCTTGTGCTATCGCTTTATACATTTTCCGAGCCATCGTCGTGTTTGCCTTATGTCCCGGTCTTTCAGCTATAACGCGTCCTTTGATAAAACGTCCGCATAATGCCAAGTCCCCGATAACATCCAATAATTTATGACGAGCCGGCTCGTTATCGAAATACAAGGTCAAGTTATTCAACACCCCTTGTTTTACCTCTATGGAATCATGATTGAATAATTTCGCCAAATGATCTACCTCTGACTGAGAGATTTCCCGGTCTACAATCACGATAGCGTTATCCAAATCTCCTCCCTTTATCAAGTTATGTTTTAACAACATCTCCAATTCCCGCAAAAACACGAAAGTACGACAAGGAGCTATCTCCTTGGCAAAATCCGTCGTCTTGTCGGAATAGGCCGCATATTGCATCTGCAAATAAGGAGAATCGTAAGCCACCACCAGATTCACGTTATAATCCGTATCCGGCAACAAGGTCAATTTGGTTTGCCCATCTTCACTGCAATATTCCATTTGTTCCTTCACCACGAAATATTTCCGTTCTGCCGATTGTTCCTCGATTCCGGTTTTTTCAATGGCTTCCACGAAATATTTTGAACTCCCGTCCAGTATCGGGAATTCCTCCCCGTTCAACTCGATCAAGCAATTATCAATACCACAACCGTAAAGAGCAGCCATGGCATGTTCCATCGTGAACACGCAAATCCCGTCTTTTTCCAGACAGCTGGCACGATCCATCAATTTAATATATTCAGCCAAAGCGGGAATTTCAGGGGCTCCTTCCAAATCTACCCGATGTATTTTGTACCCAAAGTTCTCTTCCGCCGGCTTAAAAGTAGCCGTTACCATTTTACCGGTATGCAAGCCTTTTCCGCTCAAAGAGAATTCACTCTTCAAAGTTCTTTGCTTTACTGACATTTCTATTTTGACTTTAAATTTGCAACTTCTTTCTCTAAATCTCTCAATAGCCCGTACATTTCCGGCAATTTCCGGAACATCACGTAACATTTCTGATATTTCGGGTAATCAAAAGCAGGCGAACCGCGCAACACGGATTTCTCCGGGATATTGGAAGTGATACCGCTCTGCGCCGCAATTTGAGTACCCGCCCCGATTGTCAAGTGACCGACAAGTCCCACCTGTCCGCCGAACACGCAATTCTCACCGACTTTCGTTGTCCCGGCAATTCCCGTCTGGGCGGCAATAACCGTGTTACTTCCCACGACAACATTATGCGCGATCTGTACCAGATTATCCAGTTTCACGCCTTTATGAATAAGCGTAGACCCCATCGTAGCCCTGTCTATACAAGTATTGGCACCAATCTCTACGTTATCCTCGACCACCACGTTTCCGATTTGCGGAACCTTTTTATAATGATCGCCTTCCGGGGCAAAACCGAATCCATCAGCACCCAGAACCACTCCCGCGTGCAGGATACATGATTTCCCGACAACACAACCGGAGTAGATTTTTACCCCGGCATAGATAATCGTATCGTCACCGACGGTCACCCCGTCACCGATATAAGCCTGCGGGTATATTTTAACGTTATTACCTATTTTCGCACCTTTTCCTATATAAGCAAATGCCCCGATATAAGGCTTTTCTCCTATCGTGGCACTTTCACTAACATAAGACGGTTGTTCTATCCCCTGTGGTTTCGGGCGCATATCCTCGTACATCTGCAACAAGGTCGCGATTGCATCATAAGCAGACTCTACACGAATTAATGTACAGGCGTACTCGTGGGCAGGTTCAAAAGTCTTGTTTACCAGAACGACTGAAGCCTGTGTCGTGTAGACATAGTGCTCGTATTTGGGATTGGCAAGAAAAGCCAGCGTACCGGGTTTTCCTTCCTCTATCTTGGAAACGTTATTCACAATAACTTCCGGATCTCCATCCACAACCCCGCCAAGCAGAGCTGCTATATCCTTTGCTTTAAACTCCATAATTCACAAAATTTCGGCAAACTTACAAATTTTATTTGGAACAACAGACGGAATGTGACAAATATGTTTCACTTTTTCAACCATTTTCTTCCGTAAGCCGCTAATCTACTGCATTCTTCCGGAATCCGCTCGTTTTACGCGACGAATAGCTATTTTTCTTTAGATTTTTCAGCGAACCCTTTGGAATAAAAAGAATTAATTGTATCTTTGCAAGCGGTTATTAACACTGAGGGGGCGAGACGTCCCCTCTTCTGTTATCTTAAACTAAAGGATTGAATGAAAAGCACAAAGGAAATAAAAGAAATTATCAAATCCATTCTGGAAGGAAGCGAATTGTTTCTGGTGGATGTATCCATATCCGCGGATAATTCGCTCGAGGTCTACATCGATTCGTTGACAGGTGTCAACGTGGGCAAGTGTAGAGAGGTTTGCAAAAAATTGGATGCCCAACTCGACCGGGAGACCGAAGATTTCGCCATAACCGTTGCAAGTGCCGGAATCGGTTACCCGTTCAAAGTAGCACAGCAATACGAGAAGAACCTGAACAAAGAAGTTGAGGCAAAGCTGCTAACGGGTGAAAAAATACAAGGCATATTAAAATCTTATTCAGACGAAGGCATCGTACTTGAATGTGAAGAGAAAGTCGCGGTTGAAGGGAAAAAGAAAAAGAGCCTTGTAAAAATAGATAAGAGCATTCAGTTCAAAGACATAAAGGAGGTAAAAGACATTGTTATTTTCTAAAACACACGAGATAAAATGGAAAACATTAATTTGATTGATTCATTTGCAGAATTTAAAGAGCTAAAAAATATTGACAGAGCTACCTTGATGAGAGTGTTGGAAGACATTTTCAGAAATATGCTCATCAAGCGATATGAGACGGACGAAAATTTTGATATCATTATCAATATAGACAAAGGGGACTTGGAGATCTGGAGAAATCGTGTCGTGGTTGAAGACGAAGAATTTGAGAACCCGAATACACAGATATCATTGACCGAAGCGAAAAAAATAGACACGGATTACGAAGTGGGAGAAGAAGTAACCGACGAGGTGAAATTCAAAGACTTCGGACGCCGTTCGGTTTTAGCATTAAGGCAAAACCTTTCTGCCCGTATCCTCGAGTTGGAGAAAGACCACATCTTCACGAAATACAAAGAGAAAGTGGGACAGATCGTGACCGGGGAAGTTTACCAAGTATGGAAAAAAGAGATTCTGGTACTGGACGATGAAGGCAACGAATTGATATTACCCAAACAAGAACAAATCCCGAGTGATTTCTTCAAGAAAGGTGACACCATTCGTGCCGTGGTAATCCGGGTGGAGATGAAAAACGCTTCTCCTTACATCATTCTTTCCAGAACATCACCCGTGTTCCTTGAAAGATTGTTCGAGAACGAAGTACCGGAAATATTCGACGGTCTGATCACCATTAAAAACGTGGTTCGGGTGCCGGGCGAACGTGCAAAAGTGGCCGTAGAGTCTTATGACGACCGCATCGACCCCGTTGGAGCCTGCGTGGGAATGAAAGGATCACGTATCCACGGAATCGTCCGGGAATTGAGAAACGAGAATATCGACGTGATCAATTACACGAATAATATACAACTTTATATAACCCGTTCTTTGAACCCCGCCAAGATCAACAAAATTGAACTTGACGAAAGCAATAAAAGAGCAAACGTATACCTTAATCCGGAAGAAGTATCACTGGCAATCGGTAAAGGCGGTTTAAACATCAAACTGGCAAGCCAGCTCACGGGATACGAGATCGACGTGTACCGCGAATTAGAGAAAGAGGAAGAAGAAGACGTGAAGCTGGAAGAATTCTCGGATGAAATAGAACCGTGGATCATTGCGGAACTGAATCGCGTAGGTTGTGATACAGCCAAGAGCGTACTGGAATTAAGTGAGTCGGAATTAGAGAGCAGGACTGATCTTGAGATAGAAACCATCAGGGATGTTCTCAGAATTTTAAGAGCTGAATTTGAATAAGGACGCTCAAGATTATGAATGCTTGTAAATAAAATCTTAATATGGCAGTTAGACTAAGTAAAGTTGCTAGAGAATTTAACGTAGGCTTGTCCACGATAGTGGATTTCCTACAAGAGAAGGGGATTAAGATTTCATCTGATCCAAACGCAAAATTAACTGATGACCAATACTCTTTGATTGCCAAAGAGTTCTCCACGGATAGCGAGGCTAAAAAAGAATCCAATCGCGTGGACTTGAAAAATACCCGGCTAAAAAAAGAGACCGTGAGCATCGACAACATGGGAAATACGGAATCTCATCAAACGGAATTTATTTCCGTGAAAGACGAGATAAAACTGGAAAGCAAGATAAAAGTCGTGGATCACATCGACCTGAATAAACTGAATAAGCCCAAAAACGAAGAAAAGGTCGAGGAAAAGCCTGTCGAGAAAAAAGAAGAAAAAAGAGTGGAGAAAATAGAAGAAAAAAAAGAGGAAACACCTGTTGAAGTTCCGGTAAAAGAAACTCCGGTTCACGCGCAAAAGCAAGAGCGTGAAGAAAATCAAGCTCCTTTCAAATCTTCCCCGAAGACTCTTATAAAACAACCGAAAGAGGAAGTAAAACAAGAGGCCGCACCGGAAGTAGAGGAAGAAAATACCGATACCGGAAGACAGGAAGTCAACTATAAATCTTCCACCCCGACTATAAAGGACGTGAAAGTAGTGGGTTCCATTGACTTGGATGCCATCAATCAACGTACCCGTCCCCCGAAAAAAAGCAAACAAGAGCGCGAAAGAGATAAACGGGAACTTAAAAAGAAATCACTTGTTCCACCCAAGAGCACGGATGAACTTGCTCTCAAGAAGAATGTTCCGGTCAGTGGAGACGGAAAAGAAGATTCTGATGATACGGAGATCCGTAAAAAACGGAAACGTATTCTGAAAAAGGATGAAAGAATCACTATCGATGCTCCTAAAACAGCTAAACAGGAAGAGAACAAGAAGAAACTCAAAAAAATCAAGAAGAAAAAAGCCAGCAAGGCTGAGATTTCAGAAGAAGATGTTCAAAAACAAATCAAGGACACGTTTGCGCGTCTGGGAAGTAAGGGAAAAACCAAATCTTCCAAGCACCGGAGAGACAAACGGGATGCCGTGCATCAAAAAATGCAGGCTGAAATAGAACAAGCCGAACTGGAGAAGAATATTCTTAAACTCACGGAATTTGTTACGGTTAGCGAGTTAGCTACCATGATGGATATTTCCGTGGCGGAGATCATTTCGGCTTGTATGTCACTCGGTCTATTCGTATCCATCAACCAACGTCTGGACGCGGAAACCATCAATATCGTGGCGGAAGAATTCGGATTCGATGTTGAATTTGTCAGTGTTGACATTCAAGAAGCCATTGATGAAGAGGAGGAAGAAACAGAAGACATGCTGGAAACCCGTCCCCCGATCGTTACGGTCATGGGACATGTTGACCACGGTAAAACATCTTTGCTCGACTATATCCGTAAAGCAAATGTAATCGCCGGAGAAGCGGGAGGAATCACCCAGCACATCGGGGCTTACAGCGTAAAACTGGCAGACGGAAGAACGGTAACTTTCCTTGATACCCCGGGACACGAGGCATTTACCGCCATGCGCGCCCGCGGAGCTCAAGTAACCGATATCGCTATCATTATCATCGCTGCCGACGACAACGTGATGCCGCAAACCGTTGAGGCCATCAACCACGCGAGTGCGGCAGGTGTTCCGATTGTATTCGCTATCAACAAAATTGATAAACCGGGAGCCAACCCCGACAAGATTCGCGAAGAACTGGCAGCCATGAACTATCTGGTAGAAGAATGGGGCGGTAAATACCAATGTCAAGAAATCTCCGCAAAGAAAGGCTTACACGTAGAGGAACTTCTTGAAAAAGTATTACTCGAGGCTGAAATCCTTGAACTGAAAGCCAATCCGCATAAAAAAGCCACGGGGTCTATCATTGAATCCTCTTTGGATAAAGGACGGGGATACGTGGCTACCGTACTCGTGCAAAGCGGTACTCTCCACGTCGGAGACGTTGTGCTTGCCGGACAATATTTCGGACACGTGAAAGCCATGTTCAACGAACGCGGCGCCAAAATGGAAGAAGGCGGACCTTCATGCCCGGCATTAATCCTCGGGTTGAACGGTGCTCCGCAAGCCGGTGACAAATTCAACGTGATGGCGAACGAAAAAGATGCGCGTGCATTGGCAAACAAACGCGAACAATTACAACGCGAACAAGGACTGCGTACCCAGAAACATATCACGCTGGACGAAATCGGAAGACGTATCGCTATCGGAAACTTCCAAGAACTGAACATCATCGTGAAAGGAGACGTGGACGGTTCTATCGAGGCATTATCCGATTCCTTGATCAAACTATCGACCCAAGAAATACAAGTGAACGTGATCCACAAAGCGGTAGGACAAATTTCCGAAGGCGATGTCATGCTGGCTGCAGCATCCAACGCCATCATCGTCGGATTCCAAGTTCGTCCTTCCTTGAGTGCCCGCAAGCTGGCGGAGAAAGAAGAGATCGACATCAGACTCTACTCCATCATCTACACGGCTATCGAGGAAATCAAGGCTGCCATGGAAGGTATGCTTTCACCCGAATTCAAGGAAGAAATCACTTCTACCGTGGAAGTACTTGAAACATTCAAGATTACCAAGGTGGGCACCATTGCCGGATGTCTCGTGAGAGACGGAAAAATCACCCGTAACTCGAAAGTACGCGTGATCCGTGATGGTATCGTGATCTTTACCGGAGAACTCGGTTCATTGAAACGTTTCAAGGATGACGTGAAAGAAGTCAGCAAAGGATTCGAGTGCGGTTTGAACATCAACAATTTCAACGATATTCAAACGGGAGATTTCGTGGAAAGCTTTGAACAAGTAGCGGTGAAAAAAACATTATAATTTTTTTAACTATAAGCTAAGACAAATTCTCTCGATAATTTTGTACTTTGCGTCACTAAATATTAGAGAGGAATTATTTTAAAAACTAATTGATTTACTCATGAAAAGACTTTTAATTCTTACAGCAATATTAACCATGATGGTTGGAGCTGCAAACTCACAGGTTTTAAAACCGGTGAAATGGCAAATTACTTTCAAGAAAGTCAGCGAAGGTGTTTATGACATCATCTGCAAGGCTACCATTGAAAGCGGCTGGCACCTGTATGATACGAAACTTCCGGAGAATGGTCCTCAACCAACCGTTTTCATCATGGACGAAGACGAATCATCCGATATTGAATTAGTTGGCGAATTCAAGGCTACCACAGAAGCGAAAGTAGAAAAAAGCGAAGCATTCAACATGGAATTGAAATATTTCGAGGAAACAGTTACTTTCGTTCAACGCGTGAAATTGAAAAAGGACACCGGTAAACTGGTAGGTACTGTTGAATACATGGCTTGCTCAGGCTCTCAATGTATTCCTCCCGCCGAAGAAGAATTTGAATTTGAATTGAAGAAATAAATTGAAAGCCGTCTTCGGACGGCTTTTTTTATACCTCTCTCGTATGGCATCGAGGATTCGACATACCCTCATTCTGATCATATGGATTACCATCCTTCTTCTCGCCTGCAAAGAGGAGAAGAAACCCGCACGAGCAGATCATGCTATACAGATACCGGCAACACCCGACACCGTTTCTTTATTCTTTTGCGGGGATATCATCCAACATCTACCCCAGATATACGACGCACACAACCCGACCGAGAAAGATTACAAATACCTGAAATGCTTCCGGTATATCGCACCTTATTGGCACGACTCGGATTTTGTAATCGCGAACTTGGAAACTACCCTCTCCGATAAAGAATACTCCGGGTATCCTCGTTTCAGTTCTCCTTGGCAAATAGCAAGAGATCTGCAACGTCTGGGAGTAACGACGTTCGTCACGGCGAACAACCATTGTTGCGACCAACTGGCTCGAGGCATCACGAAAACAATTTATTACCTCGATTCGCTGGGCATCGCCCACACGGGCATCTTCATGGATACGTTAAGTTATAAAAAAAGGAATCCGCTCTACCTTCGGAAAGACAATTTCAAAATCGCACTGTTAAACTACACGTACGGTACAAACGGACTTCCCATCCCGAAAGGTTTTGTCGTTTCCCTCATCGACACCACGGTTATCAAACGGGATATTCAGCAAGCCAAACGAGATTCGGCGACCAATATCATTGCTTTCATGCACTGGGGATACGAGTATCACACCTCCCCCAATAAAGAACAGAAAGCCCTCGCCACATGGCTACACGCACAAGGGGCAGACATCGTCATCGGTTCACACCCCCACGTGGTACAACCTATCGAATACATCTTATCGGGCAAAGACACCGTTGGAGTTACCGCCTATTCACTCGGCAATTTCATTTCAAACCAATCTTATAAAGGTACCGACGGAGGTATTTGTATCCGCTTAACTTTAACCCGCCCGGAAGCAAAAACCACCCGTTACACCATGGAAACAATCAAGTTCTACACATACCGCCCGTTCGAGGAAGGACGCACCCGCTATTACGTCGTCCCCGAAGCCCTCTCCGACAGCATCATAAAATATTACCACCTCATCAAAAGCAAACGCTTTTTCAAACAAACCGACTCCATACTGAATAGCCATTTTAATTCACACAAAAACTAACAACCAATCCTATTCTCTCTGCCACAAGCTATCATTAAGTATATATAACTATATTTAATTTTTGCTAAATATTTATATTAAAACACTCCATAAAATCAATATTATGTGTTTTATATAAAAAGATATTGCGTTTTTGAAATAGCAGATTATAATATACGGAAACTAACAATTGAAACTATGGAAACAAAAAAAATCTTGCTTATTATCGTGTGTGCAATTTGCACAATGGTATATGGATGTACCAATGATAAGGTTACATACGAAGGGTACGTACGAGACGCAGAAACCGGAGAACCTTTAAATGAAGTAAATATTACGTTATTAACAAAAAAAGAAAAAAATGCTGTAAACGTGAAAACTAATTCTGATGGGTACTATAAGTTAGTTTTCCCCTATCTGGATTCTATCGTCAAAATTGGATATTCACTCAATCCTTATCGAGGAGTGTTGAAAGAAACTAAAATTCCAAGAAAAGAATATAAAAACAACAAGGGAAATATAAAAAGTCCGGATGTCATGCTGAATATCGTAAACTCTCCACACATGGTGTATTATAGAGGAAGGGTAGTTGATAGTTCAAATCAAAAACCTATTCCAGAAGTAAATGTCGGGGTTAGTGGCTCAATCCTTTTTACAACATCTAAAGCAGGTAAGTATGCTTTAGGGTTCTGCAAAGGGCAAACAAAGCAAAAATTATTTTTCCAAAAAGAAGGTTATATCACGGTGGAATATGATACAATTTTACAGCCATTGGGAGTAATCATGCTCGCACCGGATGTTGTAATGCAAAAAGTAAAAGAATGAGATTTTTTTATACATGATTTATTATTATTAATTCAAAAACAAACATTATGAAAATTTTTATTTATTTGTCAATTATGACTTGTTTACTAATGGGATCGAAGGCAATAAAGGAACCGGGATTCGTTAATGGTAAAGTAGAAAATGGCAAAGGCTCAGGAGTTTCTGATGTGGAAATTTTTCTTGATGAAAGTGGAGCACGGATTGGAAGTACTAATTGGTTCGGAAATTTTACACTTAAATTTATGTTAGATAAAGGAGAACTAAAACATTTTCAAGTGAAATTCATGAAGGACGGGTATAATGAGTTACAAACCTCCGTAAATGCAGAGGGAGGAACCACTAAAACATATAATGCTCCTTTCATTATGTCGGAAGCAGGAGTATAAATTTCATAAAAGATTCGGATGAGTACTATTTTCATTATTGCTAAATATGAACTCAAAATTGGAAGAAGGAATTGGTTATTTCGCTTTTTCTTAGTCTTGATTATTTTCGTAACAAGCTATTATCACTTGTATTTACAAACGTATTCTGCAAGCTACGAGATGGTTACTCTTCCGAGTTCTTTTCCGTTAATAAATTCATTCCTCTTCAACTTTTTACAATCACTTCTCTTTTGCTTTGTCGTAGTGGATTTATTTTCCCGAGAAAAAGAAATAGATTCCTTGGAAGTAATACGAACTCGCCCTTACAACAATTTAAGCTATTTCCTAGGAAAGCTATTCGGATTTGTTTCATTGTATTTTGTTTTAAGCTTGGCTTCAGCCGGAGTTGCTCTTTTCATTCATGTATTCATGAGTGACTCTCCTTTTTGTGGCTGGCTTTATTTTTTCTACCCGTTGACCTTTTCTTTGCCAACATTCATCTTTGTATTGGGATTATCTATTTGGATCGTTGAGTTATTGCGGAATCGCATGCTTGCTATATTGATTTTACTTTGCATATTATACCTAATTATCGCTTATTGCAAATCGTTATTACCCCTTGATTTATTTGCCCGAGAATTACCAAATGGTTATTCAAATATCACAGGACTCATGGCTCTAAAAGGGTATTTAGCACAACGTTTTTCGTTCTTCTTCGTAGGCACCGGATTATTATTGAGTTCTTTTAGTTTTCAACGACGATTGGATTCTTGTCGCCACAAGGGAAGTTATTTCCATTTGCTAGGCTTACTTTTAATATTGGTTGGTTATGTTTTGGGATATTCCAACATATATCGTTTAAAAGAAGAACAATCCATTCGAAACGAATTCAGAAATGTTTATAATAAATATACATCTTCCCACAAGACAACGATTTCCTATCATTCAATCACCTGTCGCCTACATAAAGAAAAAATATATATGCAAAGTAACTTTATAGTGGAAAACCTTGAGTCAGTATCCTTAAAACAAGTGGTATTATATTTAAATCCATCTTTAATAGTAACCCATGTGACGAATGACAATAAACCGATATCTTTTAAACGCGATAAACAAGCCATTATAATAGATATCCCGTTAATGCCGGGGGCAAAGACCTCTCTTGTGTTAGAATACGAAGGAAAAGTGGATGATAGAATCTGTTATTTGGATATACCTGACAAAGATTATTATCATCCCGGTTATAAATGGCAGGCTTATGTTCCTGAACGACGCTTTAGCTTTGTTTCCGATAATTTTACATTACTACTTCCGGAGTGTTTATGGTATCCTGTAACCCAACCGCCTATAAATATAAAATCTCCATACGAAACAGCGATAAATTTGTGTCAATATAACCTTCAAGTTTTACAAACGACTACTAATACCATTGTTTCTCAAGGGAGTAAATCATTCCGCGGAGATACCGTATGTTTTACCACCTCCGAAAAACTTCCGGGGCTTACCCTTTGCATTGGTCCGTTTGAACAAACATCAGCCCAAGTGAATAGTAACTGGAGAATAACAAGCATGCCTGTTAAAGAACATACAATATGGCCGTATTCAACAAAGTTTATGGCAACACAGATTTTCCCTCACGTGGAGGATTATGGATACACCTATCCTACTGAGAACCTATTCTTTATAGAAGTACCCGCTTCGGTTACTTCTTATTTTCGTTCTTGGAAAAATTCAAGTGAATTAGTCCAACCGGGAATGGTTTTACTACAAGAAGGAAAAGAGGCGGGATGGAAAGGTCAAGAAGAATTCCAAGATCCAAAGATAATAGAATGGTATCATATCAATTCTTTATTAGATCCTTATTTCACACAACAATCTCCACATAAGCGTAGAAATCATGTGATGTATTCTATAACATTTTCTTCCCAAGAAATAGAGTATCGTGAAAAACATAAATATTGTTTACGACCTATATTCATAACAGGATATGTGACCCCCTTGGAATTCCCGATTTTAAATGTCATCATGAGAAACTTGAAAGCGCCGAACCCATGCTCAGATATGGATATAACACTCGCTCAATTATATTTAACTGAAAATCATTCACTCAAAGACGCCTTACATGAAAAGGGGATGGACAGGAACATCTTGGATGCCGTGATTTATTTGAAAAGACAAGAATTAGCGAATTATTTACGTTTACATTCTTCAGAAGAACAATTCGAATTATTTTGTCAAGAATTTATGTATTCACCAAAATACAATTGGGAACAATTTAAACTAAAAATTCAACAATATTTTAATATTGACATAACAGACTTTCTCCACAAGTGGTATAATTCAACATCTCTACCTTTTTTTGAGATTAAAGATGTACGCCGTTTGAGAGGGGAAGAACCAGACAAACACTTTACCCGTCTGAAAATAAGGAACGTGGGTTTCTCCGACGGAATTGTCTCCTTAACTGCAAACATGCATGATAACCGAGAACAAAAATATTATTACTTATTAGAACGGGGAGCATGTAAAGAAATTTCTATAAAAGGGAAAATATATAATTTGCATGTAAATACAGGAAATTCTTTGAATATTCCAGCTTCTTTTTCTTATGAATGGCGTGATGCTGTAACGGATTATTCTCATGATACGATTTCAGGAATTTATGATATTAATGAACGTGAATTCACCCCCGTTCATGGTGAAATTATTGTGGATAATACAGATCCCGGATTCCAATTAATCTCTCCACCGGAAAAATTATTTATAACTTGGTTCAAACACAAAAATCAGAACGAAAATTATCATACTGCACATTGGTCAAATTTAATTACTAATTCATGTCATGGATATGGGAAACGTGATGCTTGGTATACATATGCAGGCAAAGGAGATTGTAAAGCTATATGGGAAACTCATATAGAAGAGGCAGGAAATTATGAAGTATTTGTAAATAACGTAAAATATCAAACTTATGACAATCAAGGAATAAACATTCACACTTCTTCAGGATATAACAGTACAGTTTATTATACCGTACGTAGCACCCAAGGTGACAAAGAAATTGTCTTTTCTCCGGGAAGAAAAGCAGCAGGCTGGGTTACTTTAGGAAAATTTTATTTCGCTCAAGGTATTACTCAAGTAGTTTTGGATAACCGGGGAGATAGAAGCGATAAAAAGGAAAATAATTATAGTCTGAATTTGAGGCGAATGATGAACTGGAAAAGTAATATGCGAATAACAGTATATGAAAGACAGCTCATTGTTGCAGATGCCGTAAAATGGGTAAAAGTGGAATAATTCACTTTTACACTTTGTTCAAACTTTCCCCCGAATCATTTCATTTTTGCCCGACTTAATTATATATTTGCTGTAACGTAAAAAAATCACACTATGAAACTAGCAGTAATTGCACACGACGGGAAAAAAGCAGAAATGGTCGCTTTCCTAAACAGGCATTATGATTTCATGCATTCGGCAAACATTGAAATCATCGCAACCGGAACCACCGGGAAACACGCTCAAGACGCGGGATTAAAAGTTGAACGTTTGCTTTCAGGCCCTATCGGGGGAGATGCACAGATAGCGGCACAGGTCGCAGAACATAAAGTACAAATGGTCTTCTTCTTCCGTGATCCGCTGGACAAACATCCACATGAACCGGACGTACAAATGCTCATGCGTGTTTGCGACGTACATAATGTACCATTGGCAACCAATCCCGCCTCGGCAGAATTGATGCTTCGCGGATACGAAACCATGAACAAGTAATTGTTAATAATTTATTAAAGCTCACGCAAACATTTGCATATCTGCATTCTATACCCTAAATTTGCAGATAGTTAATAATATGCGCCATGAGGAAACGCCAGTTAGCAATTATACCGCTTCTTGTTGCCTGCATCACGATGCTGGTGACAACGGTTTTACCTCACCACCATCATGGCTCTCTCATCTGTTTCACCGCAACACATTGTATCGAACAACAAGAAGGAAATACTTGTCAACACAATCATAGTTCCAACTCTTGTGAAAAAGAATGCGAAGTAAAACAGCTTTTTGAAACAGACATAATAAAAGAACACAATCATGAATGTTCATGTTGTCCGGATCTGACTCCGGAGCATCTACTTCTCCCGTTATTTATCATTACAGGAGAAAACTATTTATCCTTATTCCCGGAAGACACGCGAATAACACCGCCCACATTCTATCGGGAACGACTCCACGCCATCACGTGGAGCATGACTTCTGCCGGACGTGCACCACCTACCGTATTAGCTTAAAGAAATCGTTCCGGATTTCATTCTTTGTATTCACCGCGATCCGGTAAAATACATTACCTACATTTATTCGATTTATATACTCATAACAAATAACTTATTCATATGAGAACATTTTTTTATGCTATTACAATATTAGCAATCTCACTTGTCGGATGCAAGAGTAACTCATCACAAGACAAACACAAACATTCCGAAACGGAAACCCATGCAGGACACGACCATGCTCATGACCACAACCATGACAAGGAGCACGATCATGATCCGAAACACGATCACAGTCACGACCACGAAACCGCGGAAGAACACGCCGCACACAGCCACGAGGCAGAAGAAGCAAAACACAGCGACGAGATAATCTTTTCCAAAGAGCAAGCCGCTAAAACAAATTTCGAAGTACAAGAGATACAGCCCGGCAGTTTCAACCAAGTGGTAAAAACCTCCGGACAAATAATGGCAGCCCCCGGTGACGAAGCAGTTGTCGTTGCCACCAGCAACGGTATAGTATCCTTTACCTCCAACAAATTGAGTGAAGGTACCGCCGTCAAAAAAGGGCAATCCCTATTCCAAATATCATCCAAGAACATGGCAGAAGGAGATTATTACACGAAAGTAAAAGCCACCTACGAAACGGCAAAAGCCAATCACGACAGGGCTGAATCGCTCGTGAAAGATAAAATCATCTCTCAAAAAGAATTCGAAGCCGCCCGTTTGGAATACGAGAACGCCAGAACAGCATACGAGGCCGTATCGGGAGCCAAAACAGAGAAAGGTGTAAGTGTAAACGCCCCGATCAACGGGCATATCAAAAACATACTGGTAAAAGAAGGAGAATACATCACAGCCGGACAAGCACTGGCAACCGTTTCACAAAACCAACGGTTAGTACTCCGTGCCGAGGTATCCCAAAGATACTACAACGCACTGAAGAGCATCAATAGCGCCAACTTCAAAACCCCGTATGACAACCACGTGTACGAACTGGCAGACCTGAACGGACGCCTGCTCTCTTTCGGAAAGACTTCCGACAACAACTCATTCTTCGTACCCGTGTCATTCGAATTTGACAACAAGGGAGAAGTCATCCCCGGCTCATTTGTTGAAGTATATCTTATTTCATCCCCGATAGAAAATACCTTGAGTATCCCCGTTTCCGCGCTGACAAATGAAATGGGCTTCTTCTACGTCTACGTGCAAATCGACGACGAAGGCTACCGCAAACAAGAGGTTACCCTTGGCGCCAACAATGGCAAAGAAGTACAGGTACTAAAAGGACTGCACCCCGGCGACCGTGTCGTAACTCAAGGAGCCTACCAAGTAAAAATGGCCTCCGCGTCAGGTGCAATACCTCATGGACATAGCCATGAACATTAATCAATTGAAAATGGAGAATTGAAAATTGAAAATGAAAAGATATACAGCGTTATCAATTGTCTGCAAGAGGAGTTAGAGAGGGAAATTCTTAAATCTAAAATCTAAAATTTAAAATCATAAATTAATTTCGGATGTTAAATAAGATCATACAATATTCATTACACAACCGACTGGTGGTAATGATCGCGTCGATTGTCCTGCTTTTGTGGGGTTCTTACACGGCGCACAAAATGGAAGTGGACGTATTTCCGGACTTGAATGCCCCGACAGTGGTAGTCATGACCGAGGCACAGGGTATGGCACCCGAAGAAGTAGAACGGATGGTAACCTTCCCCATCGAAACAGCGGTAAACGGAGCAACCGACGTGCGCAGCGTGAGATCATCCTCCACGACAGGATTCTCCGTCGTGTGGGTGCAATTCGACTGGGGCACCAATATATACACTGCACGACAAATTGTTTCCGAAAAACTATCTACCCTCGGAGATGCCCTTCCGGGTAACGTGGGAAGTCCCACTCTCGGTCCGCAATCCTCCATCTTGGGAGAAATGATGATTTTCGGATTGACCTCCGACACGACCTCTTTACAGGACTTGCGTACCATTGCCGACTGGACAATCCGTCCCCGCCTGCTCTCCACGGGGGGCGTGGCACAGGTAACCGTTATCGGCGGCGATATCAAAGAGTACCAGATACTTCTCGATCCTGCCCGTATGAAACACTACGGCATCACCATGGACGAAGTACTGGCCGTGGTGGATAACATGAACCAGAACTCCACGGGAGGCATCCTCTACGAGTACGGTAACGAGTACATCGTGCAAGGTATTCTCGCAACCGACAATGTTGAAGAACTCGGCAAAGGAGTCGTGAAAACAGTAGACAATATACCTGTCCTTTTATCGGACATCGCCACGGTACAAATCGGGCAAAAAGAACCCAAACTGGGACTGGCATCCGAAAAGGGACATCCTGCCGTGTTAATCACGATCACTAAACAACCTAATTCCAACACGTTGGAATTAACGGACAAACTGGACAACGCCATCTCGGAATTGCAAAAGACATTGCCCTCGGACGTGCAAATCTCTTCCGACATTTTCCGTCAATCCCGTTTTATCGAGAGTTCAATCTCCAACATACAGAAAGCCCTGTTCGAGGGGGCAATCTTCGTGATTATCGTACTCTTCTTCTTCTTGATGAACGTACGTACCACCATTATATCGCTGGTAGCATTGCCCTTGTCATTACTCGTGGCAATTCTAACCTTACACGCCTTGGGATTAACCATCAACACGATGAGTTTGGGAGGACTCGCCATAGCCATCGGCTCCTTGGTCGATGATGCCATTGTCGATGTCGAAAACGTGTATAAACGACTGCGGGAAAATCAACAAAGACCGACGGGCGAACGTCTTTCTTCCCTAAAAATCGTGTTCGAGGCATCCAAAGAAGTACGTATGCCCATTCTGAACTCCACGCTAATCATCGTGGCTTGCTTCTTGCCCCTGTTCTTCCTTTCCGGCATGGAAGGACGCATGTTGATACCGCTGGGAATCGCTTTCATCGTGGCACTTTTCGCTTCCACGGTAGTAGCTTTGACCTTAACCCCGGTATTATGCAGCTATATCCTCACCACCCCGAAAGCATTGAAAAAAAGCGAGAAGGAACCCATTGTTTCCCGCACGCTGAAAAAATGGTATAAAAAAGCCTTGGAATGGGCTCTCCGCCACAAGAAAGTAGTTATCGGAACCAGTGCCGCCCTGTTAATCTTCACGATCATCATCATGACCGGATTGGGACGTAGCTTCCTGCCCCCGTTCAACGAGGGGTCGCTCACCATCAATACCAGCACCATGCCGGGTATCTCACTGGAAGAATCCGACAAGATGGGACGAATGGCAGAAGAAATATTACTGGGTATCCCGGAAATACAGACTGTTGCCCGCAAGACCGGACGTGCCGAATTAGACGAACACGCCTTGGGAGTCAACGTATCGGAAATCGAAGCTCCTTTCGAACTTGACAAACGCTCCCGGGAAGAATTTCTTGCCGACGTGCGCGAGCAATTGGGTAAACTACAAGGCATGAACATTGAAATCGGGCAACCGATCTCCCACCGTATCGACGCCATGTTGTCCGGAACGAAAGCAAACATAGCCATTAAGCTATTCGGTAACGATTTGAACAAACTGTACACCATCGGGGGGCAAATCAAAGACGCCATTCAAGGCATCGACGGCATCGCCGATCTGACTCTGGAACAACAAATCGAGCGCCCGCAACTACAAATCAAACCGAAACGGGATATGCTCGCCAAATACGGCATTACCTTGCCCGAATTCTCCGAGTTCATCAACGTGGCACTCTCCGGTAGAGTCATATCCCAAGTGTACGAGGGCGGTCGGGTATTCGACCTCACCGTGAAAGTACACGACAACAACCGGGTAAACATGGAAGAAATCGGTAACTTGATGATTGACGCCAACGGACAAAAAGTACCGCTTCACTACGTGGCTGAAATACTCCCTTCCGTGGGACCGAACACCATCAGCCGGGAAAACGTGCAACGAAAAATAGTCGTATCCGCCAACGTGGCAGGACGTGACTTGAACGGTGTCGTGAAAGATATCCAAAAAACAGTAGACGAACAAATCTCCCTGCCCGAAGGCTATCACGTGGAATACGGCGGTCAATTCGAGAGTGAACAAGCGGCTTCACGCACCTTGTTCCTTACCTCTTTAATCTCTATCATGTTGATATTCCTGTTATTGTTCAACGAATTTCACAGTATGCCCTTATCCGGAATCATCATGCTGAACTTGCCCTTGGCTATCATCGGGGGAATCATCAGCATCTGGTTTACCTCGGGAATCATCAGCATTCCCGCTATTATCGGGTTTATCTCGTTATTCGGTATTGCCACCCGAAACGGAATCCTGCTCGTGTCGCACTACAACCACCTGCGGGAACAAGGTTTTTCGTTATACGAGAGTGTTATTCACGGTTCTCTCGATCGGTTGAACCCGATTCTGATGACAGCCTTAACCTCCGCCTTGGCATTGATTCCGCTTGCAGTCGGGGGAGACCTTCCGGGCAATGAAATCCAAAGCCCGCTGGCTCAAGTTATCTTGGGTGGATTATTAAGCTCTACCTTGTTGAACGGCTTCGTGGTTCCGATCATGTACATATTGCTTAACCACAAGCAAAAAAATATCGAAAACTTGGAAGCGTAACCTTTGAAACAAACAATATGAATACATATAAATTATACATATTAAGCATCATGCTGTTGGGCATCCTCTCCGCGAGGGCCCAAAGCAGCATCGACGAGGTTCTGAAAAGCGTCGAGAACAACAACAAATCGTTGCAAGCCAACGTAAAGATGACCGACGCCCAAAAACTGGAATCTCAAACCGGCAAATTTCTGGCTAACCCGACATTCGAGTGGGAACAAATGTGGGGCAATCGGAATAACCCCGGTTCGGAATATTCATTCACGGTAAAACAATCGTTGGACTTTCCCAACACGTACGCGAACAAGAACAAAATCGCCGCATTAAAGTCCGGCACATTCGACCTTCAATTCGCGGCTTACCGTCAACAACTTCTTCTGACGGCAAAACAAACCTGCATCGAGATCGTTTATCTCCGCAAACAAAAAGTCCTGCTGAACGAACGATTAAGTAATGCCGAGTCCATGTTTACCCTCTATCAAAAACGGTTAGCATCAGGAGACGCCAACCAATTGGAATTAAATAAAATCCAATTGGAATTACTCAACGCCCAGAACCAAAGCCGCTTGAATCAAGCCGCACTGAACGCCGCGTTGGAACAACTGCAAAACTTGAACGGCGGTAACCCGATCCCGTTCCAAAACACGGAATACCCGACAGGGGAAAGCTTAATCGACTTCGAGCAATTGCAAGCCGATTTCATCGCCGCCGATCCGAACTTGAAAGGCTTAGCCGAAGAGCAAGAGATTGCCAAACGGGAAGTGAAACTCAACCGCTCCCTCTCCTTGCCCAAATTCGACGTCGGTTACAAACGTAGCGCCTCATCGGGTAACGTCGCGTCCAACGGTTTCGTCGTGGGAGTATCCATCCCCCTTTTCGAAAACAAAAACACCGTCAAAAAAGCCAAAGCCCAAGCAGAATTCGCCACAGCCTCTCTCGAAGACAACCGGCTGAATCTTCGCACCAGCCTGCAACAACTCTACCATCAGGCAGAAGCCTTGCAGATCTCCCGTGAAGACTACGCCAAAGTCCTTGAACAACAGCGCAACGTGGAACTGCTCAACAAAGCCCTCAACGCCGGACAACTCTCCGTGATCGACTATTTCGTCGAACTCACCACTTTCTACGACAGCCAACAAAGCTATCTGGACGTGGAAAAAGAATACCACAACATTTTGGCTCAATTGTATCAATACAAACTATAGAGCACAGGAAACTCAACTAAAACAAGGAGGAATTCAGCAAGGTTGAATTCTTCCTTATTTTATATTCTGAATTTTATTATCTACCTTTGAGGAAAATAAAATAAGGAACTACATGCAAATCGCGGACACGGATATCCTCAATACATTCAAACAGAATGTCAATAAAGGAGGAAGTCTCCTCTTTCGGCGTTATTATAGACCTCTTATTCTATTTTCCAACTCCCTACTCAATGATGATACTTTTTCAGAAGATATCGTACAAGACGTTTTTTACCATTTCATCAACACCCATGCATACACCCGCGTCACCCCGGACACGTTAGCCGCGTTTCTCTTCCGGGCCGTGCGCAACCTCTGTGTAAACAAAATTCGAAATACCCGCGAATACACCTATGCCGAACTTCTCTCGTTCGAAGCCACCGAGGAAGAAGCTATAACGTTCTCCCCCGAACTCGTTGAGGCTATCCGCGAAGCTATCCGCCAATTACCTGAAAGAACCCGTGCCGTTATTCTCTCCATTATCGTGGAAAAGAAAAAATACAAAGAAACAGCGGAGTCCTTAAACGTTTCCGTCAATACAGTCAAAACCCTTCTCAATCATGGACTGCAACAACTTCGCCGACAATTTCCCGACCCGGCAATATTCCTTTTCATGCAATTCCGACAATCCTGTTTATAAGCAAGATATAACTTTTTCAAAAAAAAACGAAGAAATACATTCACCCATTTTCACTTTTCTACTATTATCTTATAGACAGAAACCAAAGCTATGATGACAATAGAAGAAAAACGTACACGAATACATGACTACCTGACCGGAACCATGGATGAAGAAAAACAGCAAGCATTCAATCATTGGTTAAAAAAAGACGAAGAAGCACAACTACTCTTCCGGGAAGAAGTCCGAAAATTCAGGCGTGTCGAATGGGCTGAACGGTGGGAGCAGGTAAACGACATGCAAGCGGAAAAACGAACCATGCAACGAATCCGCTCCCGAAGATTACAAAGATTACAGGTTCGCTACGCGGCAGCAGCTATCGTATTCATAGCCATCGGGATAACCACATGGTGGTGGTCAACAGCGAAACAGGAAGTCCGTCGTCCGGTAACAATACCTTTGACAAGCCGGCAAATGCCGGTATTAACCCTAAATAACGGGGAAGAAATCATTCTTCCCCTTGGTGATTCCACAACACTGCGTTCCGATGAAATAGATATCCGGCTGACCGATTTCGGGCGACTAGAGTACACGAACAAAACAAATAACGACAAAAAACAGATACGTTACAACAAATTGACAGTCCCTTATGGTTGTGAATTTAACGTAATGTTATCAGACGGTAGCCGAGTGTGGCTGAACGCGGGAAGCTCGTTACGGTATCCCGAAGTTTTTAGTGGCAAAACGCGGGAAGTATTTCTGGAAGGAGAAGGTTATTTTGAAGTAGAACGAGATGAACAAATCCCTTTTATCGTACAGACAAAAGAAATGAATGTACAGGTACTAGGTACAAGTTTCAATATACGTGCCTACGAGGACGATCAAAACGTAATTACCACACTCGTGACAGGCAAGGTCATACAACACTATCCGGGTATCGACACAAGCCTCGTGTTAACACCTTCCCTTCAAGCAGTGTTTAACCCGGAAAGCGGTTCATTGTCGGTTCAAAAAGTGAAAGTTCACACGGTACTCGCTTGGCACAATGGAAGAATCGCCATCAGTGATGCCCGTCTGGAAGACATTTTCAAAGAACTCTCCCGCTGGTATGATTTCGAGGTAATCTACTCGGATCCGTCATTAAAAGATGTTCGCTTTTACTTGCACTCTAATCGCTATGCAGAAATAGAGGGTGTACTGAAACACCTTCAAGCAACTTGCGGTGTACGATTCACTTATGTCGGAAAAACAATTTACGTGTTAGATAAAAAGTAAAGGGATGTCCCCACATCCCCTTACACGTTAGTAACTCCACGATACTAACGAAATGTTAATTAAAATAGTAGAACAAAGTTATGAAACAAAAACCAAAAATTCAACAAACGCTAAGAGAAATGAAATTATTAGCGTTATTTACACTTTTGGGCTTGTGTTCCGTCCGCGCGGTAGCACACGGACAGGAAACACGCATCGATTTACAGATGTCAGGCGTAACCCTGAGCGAAGTATTTCAACAAATCGAAGAGTTGACGGACTACATGTTCGTGTACAAGAGCGAAGACATACGTGCCGCGGGCAAAGTGAACGTGAACGCTCGCCAAATGATGGTAAAAGACGTGCTGGCACATTGCCTGCAAGGAACCGGATTAATATTTTCATTCCAAGATAACGTGATTGCCATCAAGCAAAAACTCGCGGATGAAAAAAAATCCGTGACAATAAAAGGATTTGTAACAGACGGCCAAGCCGTTCCGCTTCCGGGAGTAACCGTGAGAGTCGCCGGAACCACCGTGGGAACCGCCACGAACGTAAACGGTTGGTTCTCGATCACCTTGCCGATGACAAGCGGAGCTCTGGAATTTTCGTTCGTGGGATACCGGAAACAATCCGTGCCTTTTACCGAAAAGACAGACACGATACGCGTCAAACTCGAGGAAGACGTTGCCGATCTGGACGAAGTTGTCGTGCGGGCCTATGGCTCCCAAAACAAACGGGAAATGATCTCGGCCATATCTTCCGTGAAAGCGGATGAAATGAAAGAACTTCCGTCTGCAAGCATCACGAACATGTTGCAGGGACGTCTGGCAGGAGTCAACATTATCCAGCAATCGGGAGCCCCCGGCAGTGCCTCGGTTATCGCCGTGCGAGGCTTCAACTCCCTGCTCGTGGACGGAGCCAGCGACGGGCAACCGCTTTGGGTAGTTGATGGAGTACCCATGCACTCGTTCGTTTCTCCGGTAACAGGAACCAATACACTGGCAGACCTCGACCCGAGCATGATTGAATCCGTCGAAGTATTGAAAGACGCGGCTGCAGCCTCTATCTACGGTTCCCGTGCGGGCAACGGGGTCATTCTGGTAACCACTAAAAAAGGAAAAGCCGGGGCGGCAAAATTCGCTGCCAACATATCCTACACTTGGTCTAAAGTCATGGAATACCCCGTGCAAACCGGGGGACGCATGGATCGTTACCTGCAACTTTTAAACCGAAGAAACCAAACAAACTACTACATGGTATTCGGGGTAAACAGAGGCTTCTACTGGCCTACCTCCTACGAGGAAATCTGGAATAAAGCCGGCGTGTACGACGCTTTTTGGCAAAACGGACAGACGTCAAACGTTCGGGTAGAAATGAACCTGCAGGACAGCTTGGACCCTTACTACAACAATTGCACCAACTGGTGGAAATACGCCTTCCGCACGGGAAAAGTCCTGAATGCCAACATTCAGGCTTCGGGCGGTTCCGACAAATTCCAGTACATGATCGGAGCCGGGATCTATGACGAGAAAGGTATCATGGTCAATAGCGGTTATACCCGGGGCAACCTCATATCCAACACAACCGCTCAACTCACTCAAAGCCTGCGTTTAGACTCTCGTATCTATCTGGCATACGTCGACAGAACCATGAACAAATCGGGCAGCGGAAGCAGCCGCTACGAGAAAATGAGCGTCGTCCCCGAACAAATGAAAACTTATGAAGGAGCCAGCGACGAAATCGTCAGTGAATGGCTGGACGCGACCAAGGGCATCAAGGACAGAACTGACGACTACCGGGCTATGGCCAGCCTTTTCCTTGAATACAAATTCCTCAAAGGATTCAGCCTCTCCGCGTCCGGTAGTATAGACTACTCCCAAAACAACATGAACAAATTTACGCCCAGCACTCTGGACGAATCCTATCACGAAAACAAATCCCAAGGAGCTATCATGCGTAACTTAATGATCTCCACGGAAGAACTGTTCAAATACAACCGCAGCTTCAACGAAATCCACAACATTGACATCATGCTCGGTTTAAACATCAACAAAGAACAAAACCATTACATCGGGGGATACGGGAAACGCAGCAGCAGCGACAACGTCAACTACTACGACCCCTCGATCAACTCCCCGATTTACAATTACGGGACAGAACAAAGTCCGAGATGGGAATCAACTACCAGTTATGAATCCGACTTCGAAGAAAAAGTAATGGTCAGCTACTTCGGGCGTATCGGCTACAACTTCAAACAGCGCTACTTGATGGAATTTACCTTCCGCCGCGACGGCTCATCCACATTCGGTGAAGGCAATCGTTGGGCAAACTTTCCCTCCATCGCCTTGGGATGGAGCTTCTCGGAGGAACCATTTATAAAACGCTGGACAGGCAATTGGTTAAACTGGGGAAAACTTCGGGGAAGTTACGGAACCTCCGGACAAATATTCTCGGATGCATACCTCGCCCACGGCTTGATGAGAGCCAACATGACCTCCTTCCAGTTCCGCACGGGCGTGTACACGGGTACACCTGTGGCACCGGACTTGACTTGGGAAAAAACCGAACAATACGACTTGGGATTAGACCTCGATATGTTCAACTACCGCGTCAACCTGAAACTGGACTATTACTACAAATATACCAGTTCATTAATCATGAACGTCGGGTTACCCGGGGGATTCCTTCCCGTGAGCTCCCGCAAAGAAAATGCTATTGCCGTTTCCAACGAAGGTATCGAACTTGAAATACTGGCAGACATCCTGCGCGATCGAGCCGTAACATGGCGCACGAGATTCAACGTGGCTAAAGTATGGAACCGCTTGGAAGACTCTTACAGCGACAAAGACATCTCCATCCTGCGCAACAACCAACAAGACTGGTTTGTCATCGGTCGTCCGCTATTCGGGATGATGGTGTACAAACACAACGGCTTCTATAACTCGGATGATGAAGTACCCGTCTACTACAAGATAAACGGAGACGCCACCTACATCGGCGGAGTCACCAATCGCAGCAAGACAAGCGGCAAAGTCGGGGACTACAACCTAGCGGACTTCGATCATGACGGCTCGGCTGACAAATACAATGCGGGCTCACCCCTCCCTATCGCTTACGGGGGCTGGGTAAACGAACTTAAATGGAAAAACTTCGACATCAACATGTTATTCAGCTTCACGTTAGGCAGAAAAGTCATTCGCACCGCGGGCAACCAACTCTACGCCAATATCCCGCAAGCCTTCTTCGACAGTCGGGACGTGACCTTTTGGACTGCTCCCGGGGACAAGGCGGATTTCCCGAAATACGGCAAAATAATAGAGCCCATGCTGGATAGCAACATCGAAAAAGTACACTCCCTAAGTATGCGTCAATTAACCATGGGTTACAATTTCGAAGACAACTGGATACGCAAAGCCGGACTCTCCGGTATGCGCTTCTTCATGACCGTGGAAAATCTATTCTGCTGGAGCAACTATTCATACGGCAACCCGGAAACCATCGACGTTTACACGGGATTGGACGACGGCAAATCATACCCTCTGCCGCGAAAATGGACATTAGGTTTAACCCTTAATTTTTAATCTGATGATGAAACAATTCTGTATTATATTAGCCATCGTGTTGGGGCTCAACAGTTGCACGGACTTAATCGACGTTCAACCGGAAAACGCGACCACATATACCAACTACTTCCAGACACGCCAAGACGCCGAAGCCCTGTTGACCGAACTGCTGCTTCGCCTGCGCAACGGAGAATCCAACAGGTTAGGTCTGGGCTTGATTATCGACGAAGACAGCCGCTACCAATCCATGCGCAACATGGCAACGGGACTCACGGCTGACGGAAGCTCCGTCTATCGGTTGATCTATCAAGCAAGCCTGATCATTGAAAACGCTCACCGTTTCCAAATCCCGGAAGAAGAACTGAAACCCTACCTGTTACAAGCCTACTTCGCTAACGCCGTCGGGTATTGGCGACTGGCACGGGATTACGGGGAAATGGTTATTCTCCGCTCAACCACGGACTTCACCCCTCTTGCTAAAAGTTCCCAAAAAGAACTCCTTGACGAAGCTGAAAAATGGGCACTGAAAGCGATGGACCTTCCCGTGTACGATGAACTGGCAGGTCTGGATGGCCCGATCATCAAAAACTACGGGAGCAAAGGAGCCGCGGCAGCCTTGTTAGCTCACCTGTACGCTTGGAGAGCCGGCGTGGCAAACGAACCCGAATACTGGGCTAAAGCGGAAGAATACTGCACGATGATTATCGACCAAAAAGTAGGTTCCTACCAGTTGGCCATCAACCCCGAATCAGTCGTGCTGGACGTCATGAAAGGCAATAACCGCGAAAATATCTGGGAACTCGAAAACAACGCACAGGAAAGCAGATACTTAACAAACAACTTCGTCGGCTTCCCCATCATTACCTCCTCCGGCTATGCCCCCGTCGGGGGATACAGTTACGGGTGTAAAATCCACAAAACAACCGTGAACAACATGTATTCCCGGAACGACCAACGCCGTGAAGCCTACTTCTACGGTTTGGATGCCGACTTCCTCTACCTGAAAAATGTAAACGGCAACATCGTGGCAGATACCTCGCGCAAGGATGGCGACGACATCGTGAAGAGCTACGATAACAAAACAATTAAACAAGCCTTCATCTATAAATTCAGGTATCCCTACTTCCATGTCACCGACAACACCCCCGAACCGCAATATCGCGGTCTGAATCAAAACGAAATCGTCTGGCGCCTTGGAGGAATCTACCTGTTGCGTGCGGAATGTCGCGCCCGCCAAAACAAACCCGACGCCGTGGACGACCTCAACCTGATCCGTCGCCGGGCATACGGTAACATGACCGCCTCCGGAGGAATCGTCGATGCGGCCAAAGAGAGCGAATACGCCTATCCCTGTGCCGAAGACGTGGAAAAAGGATTGGCAAACAACATTCAGTTAGCCATCTTCCGGGAAAGAGAAAAAGAACTATTCCAAGAGAACCATCGCTTCTACGATATCGTGCGCAACGGCTACTGCTTCTTGCACGATAAAGACAGTTACGACTACATCCGGAAAGAACTGCCCGCCGCCTTCTCGTACTTGACGGACAAAGACATCGAGGACGGGGCTTTATTCTCGGAAGTATCCTCCAACTTCTTCACGAACAACGACCTGATGAGACAGAATCTATTTTGGAACAGATATAACCAATAATCTTACAAGCATGAAACTCAATATATTAATAGTATTAATAATATTCGCGGGAGCAACCTCCTGCACGAAAGACAACTTCTACTACTCCGGGATCAGCGACGGTCGGCATGAAGGCAAAAACATGCTGGAATACATGCAGGCACACCCTTACGACTGGGATTCCACGCGGGTAATGATCCACCACGCCGGCGACGACATGGTCAAATTATTCGAGGGTAAAGACGAGCGGCACAAAGAATTCACTTTCTTCGGGATGACCAACCATTCCATCCGCCGTTATCTACTGCAACACAACCTGAAACAAGTCAGCGATCTGGATGCCGAGTGGTGCCGCACCATCCTCTTGAAGCACTTGATCGACGGTAAACTCTACCGTAAAGAAATCCCCGCGGGTGAACCGGGCTTGTATGAAACCGTCGGTACCGGGGGAACAACCCTCACCACGCTAGCCGGAACCAAAATCTGGACTTACGTCGTGGTAGAAGAAAAAAACGGAGTGGTACAACACGCCTCCCGTCCCATCTACATCCGCTTCGAGGAATCCGGACGGCTGCTGCAAGTTGTTTCCGGGGACATCGAACCGGATAACTGTCTGGTTCACGCCTTGGATTACAGATTCACGATAGGAGAAGAAGAATAAAACATGACAAAAAACAATACTATGAAAAAAATAATACTATTCGCCGGAATACTATTAACGATAGCCCTATCCTGCCACGAGAAAACGGAAGGATACCTCATCACGAAAAACGCCGCCTACGTCCCGGACACCATGTACGTTTACAAAACACCCGATCCCGTGACCGATGCCTTGAGAATACAGAACAAAGCCCCGTGGGTAAGCATTGCCATGCAAGGATACGAGGGAACGGAGGAAATCTATTTCACCATAGAATCCGTCACCTCCCCTCTCGGCACGGAAGCCATTAAAACATTCCGTGACGAAATATCCATCCGGGGCGGCGGAATCTTGGAATATCCCTTGGAAAACAACGCGCAACCGGGAGCCTACACCATATCCGTGCGCCTGACAAACCCGGGATACAGCCAAGTTGTAGAAAACGCGATAACTGTCATCATCGTAGAATAAATCAAATAAAAAATCATGCTAGTAAAAAAGTTTTTAATCTTAATCCTTTGTTGCCTCGGGACATTAACCTCCCGGGCAGAAGGCATCAACTTTTTCAACGGCAACTTGCAAGACGCCTTGAAAAAAGCCAAAAGTGAAAATAAACTCGTGTTCGTGGACTTCATGGCAACGTGGTGCGGCCCGTGCAAGACACTCGCCACCAAAGTATTCCCGGACAAAGAAATCGGCGACTACTTCAACGCCCGTTTCGTGTGCGTGCAAATCGATGTGGATAAGGAAAAAGACCTTGCCCGCAAATACCGGATTCAAGCCATGCCCACCCTCGTGTTCATGGACAACAACGGGAAAGCCGTCACCCGGGTAACGGGAGCCGCCTCCAAAACCCGCTTGCTGCAAAAAGCCAAGGAAGCCACGGGAGAACTCCCCGCTTTCGACGAATTGTGGAACATGCACAAGAAAAACAAAAACGACGTGAACGTCATGCAGCAAATCCTGCATGAAGCGCCTTATATCATACAGGAACGCCGGGGACAAGGTTGGGAAGCCCGAGTCAAGAAAGTATTCGAACAATACATGCAAACCAAACCCCGGGAAGACCTCTTGAATCCCACCGATTTCACCATCATCATGGGATATTCCGAAATGGAGAAAAACAACGAGCACGTGGAATTTGTCATCAGTCACCTGAACGACTACTTGAAAATCATGCCCTTCCGCCGTGTAGCCAACCCGATGTTCAGCTACACCATGAGCCTGATCAACAAACTGGCCAAGGAAAACGACCTCGATTACAAGAAAGAGATCGCACGCGCGGACGGGGACATGAAAGTCATCTTCGATTCGTTACGTCACAGCACGTATTCCCCCGTTGAATTCCTGACAATTTTAGGCGATGCCTACAACGCACTTTACGGTCACAAGGATCAAGCAACCTATGTCCAACTCATTGACAACTATCTCACGCGAACGGGAGACAACGTCATGTTGCAGGAATACCAAAGTTTCATATCCGATTTATTAGCGGCAACCAAAGGGGATTTGAGCGACGACGCTGCCCGTACCGTACTGAAATGGCTGAACGCTTACTTGACTCTCGGTCAAAAAGCCGGAGAACAGCTTCAACCTCAAAATCTATTCTGGTACTACCTGACAAGCGGCGACTGCCTCGTCACTTTAAAGGAAATCACCAAAGCAAAAGAGGCTTACACACAAGCCTACATGCTGTCCATGCAATCGGGAAACCCCAACCTGCAAGCCCAAGTAAAACAAAAGTTAGACGCTATAAACGAGAAATAAACAAGCAACACGCGGAACTAACCACCCGCGACGAGCCAGCCAAGTGACAAAACTCCGGTTGGCTCGTTTTATTTTTAATATCGATATTTACGGGTTATCAACCACCACTATTTAGGAACCTTAAGCGTAACTTTACCTATTCCGAATAGCAACAGAATTATCCCCGTATAATCCTGATCCAGATAGACAAAGAGAGGTAGCAATAAACGAACGTTTATTAAATGCAAAATTAATCAAAATCTATCAAAGAGAAAATGATATTGTTGATTCTTTCATTTTCATGGAAATCAATAGATTAACAATATTACCTTTTCAGAGGTAAAATCTTTCGATTGCCGTAAAATCCACTATCATTAAACGTTGGATTAATAAGCTTCAATCAACAAGCTATACCGCTCATATACGGTACTATTGATACTTATAAATCCACTATAATTATAAGGATGCTTTATGCCGAGGGGAAGTAAACATATACATTTTACGAACGGGGAAAGTATTATATTCGACGAATACTTTAGAAGTAATTTCAACAAATTCGTGGCTTTCACCTCTCGTTTTCTCGTTGATACTCAGCAAGGAGAAGACGTGGTACAAGATACATTCGTGCAGATGTGGGAAACGGCAGACCTAACTTTCGAATCGGAACCGGCACTTTCCGCTTACATGTATCGCGTGATACGCAACCGTATTTTGAATGACCTGAAACATTTAAAAATACAGGAAAAATACAATGAACGAATGCGCAGGGAAATGGAGAGTGAAAGTTTTCTCGTGAAATCCGTGTGGGATGAAGAAACCCGCCATTTACTTTACAAGGCCATAGACACGCTTACCCCGCAATGCAAAGAAGTGATTCGTTACCACTTGGAAGGGAAAAAGAACCAAGAGATAGCGGAACTTATGGAGATTAGCATCGTGACTGTAAAATCCCACAAAATGGTTGCTTACAGACAACTACGAGAAAGTTTATCCAAAATCATATTCTGTCTTTTCCTCACGTCCCTGCACTAATCACGAACAAACCGAGCAAGAACAATCAACATATCCCTCTGGTTTTAAGTCGTTTTCAAAATATAATCATACCGAATACATGTTGAAGAAATACATGAATCAATGATGAATCTCGTATCAATTCCGGTGCAGTAGTACTTGAAAAGTTATTTATACCCTTTTAATGAGCTATTAAAACGCTATTATAGTATAGGGTTTTAATAGCGCTTTAATAGGGTTCTAATAGCGTTTTACACGGAAGTGAAGCGGAATTCATATAGAATTCATACAGAATTTATTTAGAAATAATATAGATTCTCACCTCATCAAATCAATGTTTTCCAACCATAGGATACAGGACAGAAACCGATAGGAATCAATCTATTACACCAAATTCTATATTTTCACATCAACAGCAATACTGGTAATCAATTCATCACGAAACAATAACTATTGAAAAAATATTTCAAAAAAAACTCATACCCTTCCAAAATTTAGTTGTTCTATAGTCAAACGGGAGCATCAGATCAACCTCCCCATGAAAAAAGACCTATGGAGAAACTGGAAAAATATATCAAAATGTGCCGCTTGGCTATCAAACGACGACTTACTCAAACCGACAAACAAGAAGAGGAAAAGTTGGACGCTTGGCTACGGGAGAGCGAGGAAAATCGTGAACTTTACCATTCAACCGATTATATCGATCTGGCAGAACTCAACGATTATTACTCTAAAACAGACGTAGAATATCAATTATCCCGCTTTCACAAAGGCCGTAAACGTACTACACGTTCCATTGTTTGGCGTTGGAGTGCGGCAGCAGCCATCCTTCTGGTGGGAGGTATATCATTATACATGATGAACAAGACGGAACCGGTCATGATTTCGTCCATGAAACCACTCCCCGCGGGGGTGAGCCTCGTGTTGTCGGACGGACGTCAAGTTGACCTCTCGACACCCTATCACCCCGACACCGTCGAGATGGGAACAGCCATCGCCAATATACAGCAAAATACACTCATTTATACCCCATCCGACACGTCACGAGAAGTCAAGTTCAATACATTGATCGTTCCCAGGGGAACCTCCTTTCACCTTGTATTGAGTGACGGCACACGGGTATGGCTGAATGCCGACAGTAAAATCACGTACCCGGTTGCTTTCACCGGTAACACGCGGGAGGTGCGTTTAGAGGGAGAAGCTTTTTTTGACGTGAAAAAGAACGGGCAGGCACCCTTCACCGTAAATACCGACCGACTGAAAGTGCGTGTACTAGGCACGAAGTTTAACGTGAATACCTTCGCCGATGCCGGCTATGTTTCGGCAGCTTTGGTGGAAGGTGCGGTAGAAGTCTCCGGAATGACAGGAGAACCTTGTCGACTGGTACCGGGACAAGTGGCAATGATCGACACGATCGGTAAAATCCGAATCACGAATACAGAACTAAAAGCCTATACCGCGTGGATCGATGATATGTTCTGTTTCAGAAACGCTCCCCTGTCGGAAATTCTGAAACAAGTAGAACGTTACTATAACGTGAAAGTCATTTATGACGCGGGGTACCGGGAAGAATATTACACGGGTGATATCTATCGTAACAAACCGTTACAAACTTTGTTGGATGTACTGGAGATGACCATTCCCGTGAAATTTGAATTGCTTGATCAAGTTGTACATATAAGAAGGAAAGGATAGGTCGGTTGCAGACTAAATCCGTGAGGAAAAAATGTCTAACGCAAAAAGAAGAAAAAGAAGAATACAAACATTACTAAACCTTTATTGACAAAGAAATGAACAAATTGGTAAGTCTGTTTTTTCTGGTGTCGGTGACACTGGGATTAACTTCTCTACCCTCTACGGTAACGGCTCAGGCGCAAAAAATCACACTAAACGTGAGGCATGTGAAGCTGGTCACAGTTTTGGAGGAGATACAAAAACAATCCGGTATTAATTTCATTTACAATGAAAAAATCATCAGCGAGGTGAACGACATCACGCTGGACGTGAAAGACGCCCCGATCGATACCGTGATGACACGTGTACTCAAAGGGACAAATTTACAATATGAAATTCACGAGAAGATTATTGTCATCACCGAGAAAACAGTTCAAAAACAAGTATCCCGTAAAATCAGCGGAGTGGTTCGAGACGAGAAAGGGGAACCCCTGCCGGGAGTGACCGTTTTAATCAAGGGTACTACAGTGGGGAATGCCACGGATATTGACGGACGGTTTTCTATAAATGTCCCGGGAGGAGTAACTCAGTTATTATTCTCATTTATCGGGATGGAAACTCTTGAAATGGATATTCCTAAAGATTCCCAAGAATTAAACATCACGATGAAAACAAAATCCGACGAACTGGATGAGATTGTTGTAACCGGGTTTCAAGTAACAACGAAACGACAGGCCACGGGATCCGTCGCAGTAGTCCCGATGGAAATATTTGCCAATAAAGCAAACCCAAGTATTGATAATCTACTACAAGGTCAAGTAGCCGGAGTCAGCGTGATGGCCATATCCGGACGCCCGGGAGAAACTTCACGAATTCGGATTCGAGGAACAAACACGTTAAGCGGTGATGCAGAACCTTTATGGGTGATTGACGGGGTTCCGATGCAATGGAATTTCCCGACAAACAAAACCAGCCAAATCAAAACGGGAGATTTTAATGATATTTTCGTGAATGGTATCGGAGGAGTAAACCCGAATGATATTGAAAACATCACGATTCTGAAAGATGCTTCCGCTACCGCAATTTACGGTTCAAGAGCAGCCGGAGGAGTTATCGTGGTGACAACCAAGAAAGGGAAAATCGGGAAAATGCAAGTAAATTACGCCGCCAATATCTCCGTGGGTTTGAAACCGCAACATGACCCCAACTTAATGAATGCTCCCGAGAAACTGGCATGGGAACAAGAATTGTGGGATGAATTTGCCGCAGAGCGTTTCAATTCCGGTGAACAAAGATATCCTGTTGTCGGGATTGTGGGGATGTTAAGAGCCGGCAAATTAGGCAAAAATAACAAGTATTGGGACGAAGAAGGCTTTGAACCCATGTCAAAAGAAGAACAAGATGCTTACATTGCAGAACTGGGAAAACATTCAACGGACTGGTTCAACGAACTATTCAGGAATTCTGTGTCTACAAGCCACCACCTTTCCCTCTCCGGGGGTGCACCCAAAGTCGCGTATTACGCCTCCCTCGGATACACGAAAGATAACGGTTTGGTTAAGAAAACCGGTTATGACCGATACACGTTAAACACCAAACTTTCACTTACTCCCAGTGAGCGTTTAAAGATGGAAATCGGACTCGATCTATCACAACAAAAATACAAAGGATATTCCGGGACAGTGGATCTTTTCCGGTATGCATACTTCGCAAATCCTTATGAATCTCCTTATAACGAGGACGGCAGTTATCGGGCTGATTTCACTTATGGCAATTTGTCCAAAATAAACGGCAGGGATTGGAATAACTTACCACCTAACGGGTTGAACGTTTTAAGAGAATTAAATGAAACTTCCAGTGAAGCGAATAATTTTGCCACAACGGTTCGTTTCAACTTGGAATACACGATTATCGAGGGATTAAAATTTAACGGTTTGTTTTCATACGGTTTCGCGAACTACAAGACCGACAACATAAACGGTCCTGATACATACGCTGCCTATAACGACCGTTTGTCCTTTGATCAAAGCAAGAAAGACAAAACATACGGATCAATTTATCAAACATCCGCCAATAACACGAATTATTCCGCCCGGGGATACTTGAGTTACACTGCCCGCTTGGGCATAAACCACCAACTGGTGGCGTTCGGAGGTGCAGAGATACGTGGAGATTTGGCGAAAAGTATCTTTGAAAAACGCTACGGTTACGATCCTGTAACAGGAAATTCTTCTATCCCGTTACCATCAAAACCGGTAACAGGCGACAAAATTGACTATTCCCAGATGGAAATATTCGCCCAGATCGTGGACGGTTTATCCGGACAGACGGAGGAGGAAAATCGTTTCGCCTCATTCTTCGCTTCTCTGGACTATAATTTCAAGCAGAAGTACGTGACCAGTTTCTCGTTCCGCACGGACGGGTCAAACAATTTCGGTAACGACCAGCAATTCAATCCCACGTGGTCACTGGGGTTTGCATGGCACTTGGGAGAAGAGAATTTCATGCAATCCTTAAGACCTATCGTGAGCCGAATGACTCTCCGTGTAGCGGGGGGGTATACCGGAAATATCAGCAAAACTTACAGTCCCCGTTTGATTATGTCTTATGACAAGGAATACCGCAAGTATGGAAATGAAATGTTACGCATGGGAAGAGTTGCCAACGCCCCGAACCCTAATCTACGCTGGGAAAAGACACGGGACATAAAAGCAGCCCTTGATTTCGGTTTACTGGATGATCGGATCACCGGTCTCGTGGAAGGATATTACCGAAAGAGTAAAGATGTCGTGACAGCCGTGCGGGTATTAAGTTCAACAGGTTTCACGCAACAAGGATATAATACATCCGTGATCGAAAATAAAGGTCTTGAAGCCACATTGAATTTTTTAATCATGGATACAAAAGACGTAAAAGTACGCCTCTCCGGAAACATCGCTTGGAACCGGAATAAGGTACTTGACTACAAATCCCCGAACGGATACGTGGACGGGAATCTGTGTGAAGGTTTCCCGCTCAATTCTATTTTCGTGGGCAAAGTGGAAGAGATTGATCCTGAAACCGGATTGTACATCTTCAAATTACGTCCGGATGCCATTATCAATAAAGGCTCCGATTTACATGATGCGGATAATTACCTTTTTTACGCCGGAACAAAAAATGCTCCTTACACAGGAGGATTTAACCTGCGATGTGCATACAAAAACCTGTCATTAAGTATCGGTGGAACTTTCGTGCTTGACGCCAAAATCCGGGAAGACTTGAAATCCCCGGCAAGCTACCAAGCATTAACGGGCAGCGGAGAATCGCAACAAACATATTACAACGATTTATACCGAAATCATCTTAACGTGAAAAAAGATGCCACGAACCGCTGGACCAAAACTAACAGGACAGGAGTAAAATACCCCCGGATTATTGACTATCACGGTGAACCGTTAAATCTGAATTATTATAACGTAACCGACACGGAAGTCACCCGGGGAGTTTATCTTGAAAACGTGGCATTTGCCCGAATTCGAGACATCACGCTAGGATACACTTTACCTGAGAACGTGACAAGAAAATTAAGGATCTCGTCATTGAGTTTTGCCTTAACCTTGAATAATTTCTTCACGTTCACGAATTACTCGGGAATAGACCCGGAAACCCCAACGACAACTTATCCTTTGACAAGATCTGTCACTTTTGGATTAAACTTGGGATTTTAATACAAGCTTCAGAACAATTAAATTTCGAGAAAAATGAAAAAGTATAATATATACATCATCGCTTTCCTTACATTCATTTGTTTCTCGTGCAAGGAATATTTGGACGTGAAACCGAAGGGAAAGATATTGCCAAAGACTGCCGAAGAATTTCGGGCAATGCTTGAGCTCCACTTGAATCGTGTCGAAGGAGCCATGGAAAACTACATTCTAGGAGATGCTAAATCTATTCTGGATTACGAAATGTACTCTGATAACCTAGATGCTAAACTGACTTTTTACCCGCAAGGAGGAGCCCTAAAAACCTACGTGGGAGACGGACTGAACGACATCTCTGACGGATATGAATACTTGTACGGGTATATTCGTGATTGTAACATTGTCATTGACAATTTAAACGACGGAAATGAAACATTAGAAAAAAACGTGTTAGGCACGGCATATTGTCTCCGTTCGGTATGTTACTACAATCTGCTGCGCACTTTCTGTGAACCATATGACAAATCTCGCGAAAACGAGTTACTCGGATTACCGCTAGTCGAAAGTTTTGATATGGAAGAACGCCCGTTACGGTCAAGCTGGACAAAAACTTTCGAATTTATAGAAAAAGATCTTTTAGCGGCTATAGATTACAACGTTAAAGATGAAGTTTGGATTTTCACGTCTGACGTGGCAAAAGCCTACTTGGCAAAACTTTATTTCTGGGCCCAGAAATGGGACAAGGTAATTCCCTTGGCACAAGAATTACTTGAAAAATACCCCTTACTGGCAGGACAGGCATACGTGGATATGATTCAAAGTAAAAACGAGAAAAAAGGAAACGTTCTCATCCGTTCTTATACAGTAGGAGGAATGGGAGTATCCGATATGACATACGGTTTCGCACTAGAAGACCGCAAATATCGCCCGGTGAGCAAAGAACTCGTGGAATTATTCACGGACGGAAAACAGGATATCCGTTACGAACTGTCATTTAACAAACAACGTCTGGCTCAAAAAAACGTGTGCGCCAATGTACGAAGTGCAGAGATGTGTCTGATGCTGGCAGAGAGTTACTTGCACCAAGAGGATGAATCCCACGCTTTGGAATATTTGAATTTATTGCGTTCCAAACGTATAGAGAACTATGTAGCCTACACGAAAGACAATTTGCCGGAAATCGGAGACAATGACCTTATCCAAGTTAATGCTACCGGAAAGACGCTATCCAAACTGATGCGAGTGATCCTTTCCGAACGCCGCAAGGAATTGTTCATGGAAGGAGACCGGTGGTTTGAACTAAAACGTAACGGACGACCGGAGTTCTGGGGAACCGCAGAAGGGAAAAAATATATTACCAGTAAATATCTCTACACGGCTCCCCTCCCGAAAAAAGATATAGAATTACTACCCGACCTGATTCAAAATGAAGGGTACGAAGATTAAGTGTACAATCAAAAATAAAGTAATCATGAAAAAAATATTATTTATACTGGCCATATGTTTGTTCTTCGGTTTGACCGGATGCAATGACACGGACGATCTTCCTCCCAAAGAAGGCTTGGTTACTTCCCGGTATATATTGCCGAAAGGTAAGGTACTGACAGAGGCTGACCGAGAAATCATCAAAGAGAGAAAAGAAGAATACAATAACGCAATACGATAGTATTTAACAGAAAAATAAAATATCATGAAAAATATATGGATATTTTTATTGACTCTACTAACATACGGGATGCTCTCTTGTCATGACGATAATAATGACGATGCATCATTGTCTTTCGGTAGATCAATTTATATATTACAGGCGAACGGCGCTCTTGAAGTGGAATTGAGAGCCGATGGTGCCGTGGAGGAACAAACAGTGGTTAAATTCACGGTTGGAGGCTCAGCTGTCAGAGGGGAAGATTACGAACTGAGCGCAGACGAGTTTGTACTGGAAGCCGGACAAGATAGAGCAAAAATACAAATCCAGCCGAAAGAAAATTACAACGAGGACAGGGAAATCCGTTTAGAACTGGAACCCGTGGCGGGATTTCAATTGGGCGATAAAAGAGTTGTCATTATCCCGATTGAAACCAAAGAACAAATGATTATTTCATTCGAGAGAGATTGGCGGGAATTAGAAGACGAACTTATCGTGAAAGTAACCGTGGCCGGAGCCGTCACGGGTAAATACAATTCTACCGAACCTCTTTCAATCCCGTTCGTGATTGGCAACGGGACCACGGCGGAAGCAGGAGTCCATTACGAGATAGAGGGTGACGTGCATGCATTCGTGATAAAGCCGGGCGAAGACAAAGCAGAGATCAAAGTCCGTTATCTACTGGTAGAAGAAGGGCACGACCGACTCGAGTTAGCTCTGACCCTACCGGACGAAAGTTTCTACTTCGGGAATTATAACGAAATGGAAATTCCCATAGTAGGCCCGCTCTCCATGAATAAATTAGCCGGGAAATGGACTTATTCCGCTTTCATGTGTCAAGATTATATGGAAATGCTCGTTGGAGGAGATTTCCCGGACGACCTGACTGCCCTACCCACCAATAATTCTGCGACGGATATTCTGGAATTTGTTACGGAAGACGGAATGGATATGATAAAAGTACACATGACAGGTGATTTACGGAATTATTTCAGGGACACAGAAATCCATATCGGTTCCACAGGGGAGGAATATTTATGGGAAACACTTACCGATCTAGCTTTAGTTACTTCTGTCAGATGTGATAAGGTGAATCTTCATTTCTCACCCAACCAAGTAAAAGAAGAAGAAACCACCATAGGTATGCGTCTCGTGGAAGGCGGTGAGGTATTGGAGATCAGAATACTGCAATATGAGCCTATCGAATTTTTGTATGATACCTACGAAATGTTTGAAGGTGATATGGAAATGTTCCCTCTAGTATTCCGTTTTGCAAAAGTGAAAGAATAACGCAAGACAAACAAATATTTTAGATTATATTGAATAATATGAAACAAATAACAACACAGATTGTTTCGGCGCTACTCTCCGGTTTATTCTTACTTTCTTTTGGAGAGATGAACGCAGCAGACAGGAAAAAGAAAGAAAAAGAAGTAGTAAAAACCAGTAAATATGACAAACTGGTACAGAAAGCCGGGCGCGTAACGGCAAAAGGAGATTTTATCTCCCTGCATAAGGTAGGGGGAAAACTCTATATCGAGTTACCCGTGGTGTACCTTGGACGGGATATGTTACTGGCCTCCACGTTAACCAGTGCCAGCGACAACCTGCTTTGTGAAGTCGGTTACAAGCCGGAAGACCCGCTGCACGTGAAATTTACGCGAACAGACAGCTCTATCTACCTGAGGAGGGTTAATACCAAGGCAACCTATAATGAGCGGGAAGAGGGGATGAAGATCGCGTTGGAGCGGAGTCTTACCGATCCGGTATTGAAAAGATTTAAAATCGAAACGTATAATAACGACAGCACCGCCGTGGTGTTCGACGTGACGGATTTCTTTGCCCGCCATAATGATATGTTACCCTCTTTACCCAAGAGTTACGGTGGATTTATCTCTATCAAATCCAGTCCTAACAGCGAGGGAGAAGCCCTGCGGGAAATCAAAGCTTTCGAGGATAACGCCACGATAAAGACGGACTTAGCCTACAAGGTGACCATGACGGTATTCGGTATTTTCACGATACGCGCGGACGAGCCCACGAGTATACAAGTTACCCGTACCCTGCTATTGTTGCCGGAAGAGAAAATGCGTCCCCGTATCGCCGATACCCGTATCGGGATATTCCTGACAGACAAACAACATTTCTCGACGGAACAAGACGAAGTGGGGATTTATTCCATGATCCACCGCTGGCGATTGGAACCGAAAGATGCTGAAGCGTATGCAAGGGGAGAATTGGTTGAACCCGTGAAACCGATCGTGTTTTACGTGGATGATGCGTTTCCCGAATTGTGGAAACAGCCGATAAAGGAAGGAACGGAACGCTGGAATAAGGCTTTCGAGAAAATCGGGTTCAAGAACGCAGTGCGGGCATTGGACTTCCCGAAAGATGACCCGAATTTCGATCCGGATAACTTGAAATATTCCTGTATCCGGTATATACCGTCAACCACAGCCAATGCCATGGGCCCCTCGTGGATAGACCCGACAACCGGAGAGATCGTGAACGCATCGGTACTGGTGTACAACAACGTGATTCAATTGATCAACCAATGGCGTTTTATCCAGACAGCACAAATAGACCCGTCCGTACGCGACAAGAAGATGCCGGATGAGATCGTGAAAGAGTCTATCGCTTACGTGGTAGCACACGAGGTGGGACACTGCCTCGGGTTCATGCACAACATGGCCGCATCGGCTGCCTATCCGGTGGACTCGTTGCGTTCCGTCACGTTCACGCAAAAATACGGGACCACTCCTTCCATCATGGACTACGCGCGTTACAATTACGTGGCACAACCGGGGGATAAAGGCGTGAAACTTACACCTCCCGACTTGGGAATTTATGACGAATTCCTAATCCGCTGGGCATACCAACCGATACCGGAAGCCCGCACGGCACAGGAGGAAGTCCCCGTACTCGAATCATGGCTCGACGAGAAAGCCGGAGACCCGTGCTACCGTTACGGACGGCAACAATTACTGGAACGCTATGACCCGAGTGCTATCGAGGAAGATTTGGGCGATGACCCGATGAAGGCGGGAGATTACGGCATCCGTAACCTGAAATATATTTTATCCCACATGGACGAGTGGATCGCAGATGACCCGGACGGCTCGCACAAGCAACAATTGTTGGAACAGTTGATGGAACAATATTACCGGTATATCACGAACGTGATGTATAACGTGGGTGGTATTTACTTGACTGACGTGAAAGAGGGAACCCCGGGTGACCGTTACCGTTCCGTGCCGAAAGAAGTGCAAAAAGCTTCTTTACAATGGGCGTTGAAACAATTCCGGGATTGCGACTGGCTGTACAATAAACCGTTGAGCAAGAAGTTGACCCTTCGGATCAGCGAGGCGGATGTCGTGAGATCGGTGCTTGCTCAAAGTCTGCTGTCCTCTTATCAACGGGTAATTCTTTCTGCCCACGTGTCGGACGATCCTTACACGTTGAAAGCGTATTTCGACGACTTGTATAACGGGATATGGGAAAATACCATCCGGGAAAAAGCGTTGACGAACGGGGATAAATTGCTGCAAACGAACGCTATCGTGATGATCAATGATGTTGTCGGGAATAGCATGAAAAAGAAAGGGAAATTTTTCCTGACCTCTCTGGACGAGTTGAAGAACTATGGGCTGGACGAATCGGGTATGGTTCGGAAATTCTACAAAACGTTGAAGTCTATGGAACGGGAGCACGGGGACAGCTTCGTTGCCGAACAGCTACGCCTGCACGGCATTGGTTATGGCTATAACTGGCAAGACGAGGTGGATGTAGAAGCGATTGACAATTCCAAGCAGTATTTGTTTACCATGGCAAATAAAGTGAAAACGCTACTTGAAAGTAAGATCCCCACATCGACAGGAGAAACACGGGAACATTACCGGATGTTGTTGTTCTCTCTGAACAGAGCATTAGAGGGGAAATAAAAAACAGATTAAAAGCCTATAAAGTCAAAAGAACTCAGTCTGACTTTATAGGCTTTTTCATTTCAATTATCGAACTTCGTGTAACAACATATCCATCCGTTCCAATACAATTCCTTTTTCTCGCAAACGTTCAGCGCTATTGTGCCCTCCGGCGTACAGCCTGATATTAAAGCCTAGTGCCTCGGCAACTTCTGCGTCATGTAGCGTATCTCCCACCATTAAAGTTTCACGGGGCTCTATCGGATACACGTCCAACATTCTTTCACCTCTGGCAATCTTACCGTCAGCATAGATATTATCTGACCCGCACACACCCTCGAAATAATCGCGGATACCGAAACGTTCCAGCATATCTTCCAATAAGTTTTCCTGCAAAGCCGACAATATATATTGCCGTACACCCATTTCTTTCAATCCCGATAATACAGACACTACCCCCGGAGTCAACACGACATCTTTTGCCAACTCCTCGTAAGTGTCGACAAAATCAAGGGAAACAGCTTCCCAATCATCATGTTTGAAATCGAAACCGATTCCCTCGTAGTAGTCCTTCACCGGAAAACCGAATATGGATTTATATTCCTCCACGGTCAGTTCATTCAACCGTTTTTTTCTCAACATCCGGTTAATCGTATTTACACTAATCTTCACGTCATCCAACAATGTCCCGTTCCAATCCCAAACCACGTTTTTATACTTCATATTTTCCCTATATAAAATTAATTTTGATGAAAAGCCTCGATACCCGTCCACCCGAGACGCTCTTTGGCCACGTTTTCAGGAAAAATCCGATAAGTAACTTCCGCTTCACTTCCCAAGGAGCCATCGGCATTGAATATCTCGACATGCATTTTGGCAACACGGGCATTCTGTTCCACGATACGGGAGCGCATGAAAATTTCGCCCCGGTCCGTGTACACGGTTGAACGATATTTCATATCCAGCGCGATAGTAACTCCCGCACTCTGTACCTTGGCGAAAATGTTCCAGCAGGCGATCTCATCCGCTAAAGTAGCTTGGATTCCTCCATGCAAAACATGAAAAAATCCTTGAAACTCGGGACGGGGAGTCCAGTAGCAAGTAATATACTCCCCCTCCTCGTAGAACTCGCATCGCAACCCATGTTCGTTACCGGACGCACAGCCGAAACAATTGTATCCCTCGTGTTGCTCGTAGGCGTTATATAATTTTTTCTTTTCCATATTACAAAAAAAGGGACGTTTAAATGCGTCCCCGATAATAAATTGTCTAATAATGTTACAAGTTACTATGAATCAACTTGGCACAAGCTTCCATTTCCTCTTTCGGGAATTGTTTCTTCGGGTTACTGAAATTCAATTCGTTTCCCTCCACTAATGGAACCAGATGCACGTGAGCATGTGGGACATCCAGCCCTAACACACCAATACCAACGCGCTTGCACGGTACACTTTTCTCGATAGCTTTTGCCACTTTCTTGGCAAATACCATCAAACCCGCTAATTCATCATCTGTCAAGTCGAAGATATAATCTTCTTCTCTTTTCGGCACCACTAACGTGTGCCCTTTTTGCATCGGCGCAATATCCAAAAACGCGTAATAGTTCTCGTCCTCCGCCACCTTGTATGACGGGATCTCACCATTTATAATCTTCGTGAAAATTGAAGCCATGTATTAATTTACGATTTTAGATTTATGATTTTAGATTTCACACACACAAATTCTCTCGCTCATTTTCAATTCTCCATTTTCAATTAGATTGAGATGTCCATGATCTCGAATTCCATCATTCCTGCCGGCACTTGTACTTCAACTTTATCACCCAGCTTTTTGCCGATCAGAGCCTTCGCGATAGGAGTCGTGATGGACAATTTCCCTGCCTTAAAGTCAGCCTCACTCTCGGACACCAACGTGTAAGTCATTGTCGCTTTCGTTTTCACATTCTTGATGGTCACCTTGTTCAAAATCTGTACCTTTGAGGTGTCAATTTGGGATTCGTCGATAATCCGGCAACTGGCAATTGTATCTTGAAGCTGTGCGATTTTTGCCTCAAGCAAACCTTGAGCATCTTTCGCGGCGTCATACTCTGCATTCTCGGAGATATCTCCCTTTTCAATGGCTTCACCGATTGCCTTGGAGATCTTAGGGCGCTCCACGTTTTGCAGATTGTCCAGCTCTTCCTGCAATTTTTTTAACCCTTCTTTAGTTACATAAGATACCTTCTTTGTCATAGCATATAATATTAAAATCTTAAATTCATATATAAAAAAATAAATGACACTTATCCTCCAATAAGTGCCTTTATCTAGTAAAGAATTCCATTCGTTCAGAATTCCTCACCTCCTGATGACAAATTTATGACCTTTTTTTGAATTAAACAATTTTTCCCCGCAAATATTTTATAAACAAAAAAAACGTCATATATATCTGATAGAAAGTCTATCACCCCAAATGCTCAAGGAAGATATTCCTCACGTATATTCCGCATCGAGGCAAAAAGATTACTCCGGGCATGAGGAGATACGGCTTCCATCCGGTCAATCAATTTACTCACCGCATCCCGATTTGTCGCTTTCTCGTGAGGACAATGCTTCTTTTGTTTCTTGAACTGTCGCATTTCGGCATAGCGCAAAGTCTCGTCATTGGAAAGATAAATCAACGGACGAATCAACGTGAAAGTATTCTTGAACATCTCCAACCGGGGCGGCATACTGCAAATCGTTCCGTTAAAAATCATGCTCATCATAAGGCTTTCCACCGCGTCATCCCGATGATGCCCGAGAGCCAGTTTTTTACAGTCGTATTCCTTGGCAATATCGAAAAGCATTTTACGCCGATGCCACGAACACACGAAACAAGCAGGTTTCTTCGGGTTTACCGTCATATCCAACCGAATTGTCCGATACACGTATTCCACACCCAAGCGTTCACAAAAGGCTCGCAAGTAATCGCTATCCACCTCGTATGACACATCCTCGACGGCAATATGGGCGGCTATCACCGTGTAATCCTGCTTCGGATCCTTTGCCCGCATCGCCAATACCTCCAACAACGCCAAAGAATCTTTTCCCCCGGATACGCCCACGAGTACCCGATCTCCGTCACCAATCAAGTGATAATCATGTATCGCTTTCCCCACCTTCCGGAAAAAATCCCGGGTGAATACTTTATCTTGCTTTTCTTCTGTTATCATCTACTTGTTTATTATCCTACCGCAAAAATAATTAAAATCTTCTCTTTTTTTTGTATGTTTGAAACCTCAATCAAAAATACCACTTATGCTAAAGAAAGTTCCGCACACTTACACTATTGTATTCTCGATTATTATCATCTGTGCTATCCTGACATGGATTATTCCGGGGGGTGAATACGCGCGGGAAACCGTCGATGTAAACGGCGTGGAACGCACGGTTATCGTGAACGATTCATTTCATGAGGTTGCCAAGAGCCCGCAGACATGGCAAGTATTCTCCGCGCTCTTCAACGGGTTCGAGAAGCAGGCAGGCATTATCGCGTTTATATTGATCATCGGCGGAGCTTTCTGGATCATGAACAACAGTAAGGCAATTGACGTGGGGATTTTCTCTTTCCTGCGTTCCACGCGAAAACTGGAACACATCGGGATTATACGCAAACTAGGTGTAAACAATATTATTATCACGATGGTTATGCTACTTTTTAGTAGTTTCGGTGCCATATTCGGCATGAGCGAGGAAACACTGGCTTTCGTTATTATCATCGTTCCTTTGGCGATATCCATGGGGTACGATTCCCTCACGGGCGTATGCATGGTGTACGTTGCCGCTCATGTCGGTTTTGCCGGGGCCATTCTCAACCCGTTCACGATAGGCATAGCACAAGGGCTATCCGACTTACCGTTATTTTCCGGGTTTGAATATCGCTTGTTCTGTTGGGCGATTCTTAACGTGATTATGATCGCTTGGGTACTGCGTTACGCGGCAAAGGTGAAAAAGAACCCGAAAGCATCATTAGTCTACAATCTCGACAGCCATTGGCGTAAAGAGAAAGTAGCTACCACCGAAGAAATAGAATATAAAACCTATTCCTCCTCTTGGATGGTTTATCTTTTTATCCTTTCGGGACTTGCCATTTTCTCGTTCTATTTCCCCCGCACCACGTTATCTATCGGAGAACACTCCAGTTTGACCACCTTTGTACTCCCCGTCCTAACCATATTATTCGCGTTGATCGGTTTTTTCTCACTACGAAAATCCTATCACTTTTTTATATTGACTATTCTGGGCTTCACGATTCTTTTCTTGATCGTGGGAGTCATGGGCTACGGTTGGTACTTACCCGAAATATCCGGATTATTTCTGGCCATGGGTATTTTATCCGGTTTCGCCGCAAAGGAGAATGCCGATAACATTGTAAAACTTTTTATTGCCGGAGTGAAAGATATTCTCTCCGCGGCGTTGGTTGTGGGACTCGCGGGGGGAATTATTATCATCTTACAGGAGGGGCATATCATTGATCCCATTCTTCATTCATTGGCAAATCTCATGAACGAAACGGGAAAGGTACTCTCGTTAGGAGTCATGTATCTCATCCAGACGATGATCAATATCATCATTCCGTCCGGTTCTGCAAAGGCAGCCCTAACCATGCCGATTATGGCACCGTTCTCCGATGTGATCGGGTTATCCCGACAAGCTACCGTTATGGCGTTCCAATTCGGTGACGGCTTTACCAACATGATCACCCCCACTTCCGGGGTTCTGATCGGGGCTTTGGGTATCGCACGTATACCTTATGACGTTTGGGTAAAATTCTTCTGGAAGTTTATCTTATTTTTGATCGTCATCGGGTTTATTTTGCTTATCCCGACCGCCACGATGCAATTGAACGGGTTTTAAAATATACAAAGACTCCACGCGTGCCCACATGGCGGATTCTTCACGAATGAAGCCGGCAAGGTTACGAGTATTCCATTGCCTACCCGTTTGTAATTTAAATTACCCTTGTATCCCAACAACGAAACCTTTGTCCCTTTTTCCGGCTTTATACTGTAAAGCATAATCCGGGAAGGCGGATTCGGTTCATCCTCGTCATTCAAGTATATGGCATAAATCTTCCCGTTACTCTTGTGCCTCGTGTAACAAATCTTCGCTTCTTTGTACGGGGCTATCGGTCGGGTTTCGTAAATGGCTTCCCCGTTAATTTTCATCCAAGCCCCGAGCTCTTTCATGATCTTTATTCCTTCCGGCGGAATCTCTCCGTTCCCGTCCACTCCCACGTTCAACAGGAAGTTTCCCCCTTTGCTGACAATATCCACAAGGTTATGAACCAACTCACGGGTGGGTTTATATTTGTCTCCCGGCAGATACGACCATTGATTCGCCATGGTCATACAGGTTTCCCACGGGTAATCCCACGGCTTCTCGGGAATCTTCTGTTCCGGGGTACGATAATTCTCGTATTTTCCACCCACCCAACGATCTACCGCAATCAATCCGGGCTGGTACCCCCGAGCCATATCAATAATCTTGTCCAACCTGATATCTTGTCCCCGGTTCTCGGGTGCAACCCAACCACCGTCTAGCCAAAGAATATCCACGGGACCGTATCCGGTCATCAATTCCTTCACTTGATTAAAAATAAAATTACAGAACTTTTCCCACATCCACGGGTGTTCCTTGATCTTGTAATTCACGTTCCGGTCGCCATGCTGCCATCGTTCCGACCAATAATAAGGACTATTCCAATCCGGTTTCGAGAAATACGCCCCGATCATGAAATCCCGCTCCCCGAAAGCCCGGTATATCTCTTTCAACACATCCGCTTTCTCCGCCGTGTGATAAGGACATTCTTTAGAAGTTATTTTATAATCCGTTTCCCTCGTGTCCCACATACAGAAACCGTCATGATGTTTCGTCGTGAACACGAAATACTTCATTCCCGCTTCCTTTGCCAATTCCGCCCATTTATCCGGATCGAACTTCACCGGGTTAAACGTCTTTTTCAGATCCACATAATTCCGGTAATACTCGTCATAAGAAATCGTCGTGTCCCGTTGAATCCAATCCACATCTTCCGAACAAATCGTCCACGATTCGCAATATCCTTTCTGACTATACGGTCCCCAGTGCACGAAAAAACCGAACTTCAAATCCTGCCACCGTTCCAATTTTGCTTTCACTGCCGAATCCTGTTCCCAATAATACTCCATTCCCTCGTATTGTGCTTTCGATAAGGTACACCACAGAACGAGTACCACACATAACAATAATCTTCGCATTGTTTCTTTTTTAGCAATTAATATATTTTACACAAACACATACAAAGATAACAAAACAGGAATCATATAAAAACGGAATTGTTCAAAAAAGGATGAAAACTTAGAGTTCATCCTCTTCTGAACAATTTCTCTCAACAAGAACACCAATTTTATTCTAATCTCCCAGACACCAAAGCTCTTAACTTTTCCCCTCTAAGATTCTTGGCAATAATCCGATTATTCTCGTCCAGCACCAGAATGGTCGGTACGGCATCGATGTTATACATTTTTACCACATCACCTTGCCAACCTTTCAAATCCGAAAGGTGCAACCATGTCAGACCGTCTTTTTTAATCGCCTCTTCCCATTTGTCTTTTTTCTCGTCCAAAGAAACACTTACCACGACAAGCCCTTTCTCTTTAAAATCGTTGTATAACTTCACCATATTCGGATTCTCCATTCGGCAGGGGCCGCACCACGAAGCCCAAAAATCGATGATTTTCAATTTTCCCTTTACCTCATACAAGGCAATCTCCTTCCCTTCTGGAGTAGGCAACGTAAAATTCGGAGCCACGGCATCTACTTCCACGCCCTCTAACGCCCGAATACGCGCAGCCATCAATTTCCCCGGCCCCGTGTGTTTTGCCTTATCCGATAATCCGGCATAACACATTTTCAATCCGTTCAAATCCATCCGTTCCATGCCCGCAGTCTGCACATAAGCCGCCAGTACATTGTCTTTATTTCTTTCCACGATAACACCCAAACGTTTTTGAGCGTCTGCCGTTACCTGTTCCAATTTTCCTTTCAACTCGTTCACTGTCCTGAAATGCTTGGCGGCAGAAGCCTCTTCCAATTCCATCTTTACTTTCCGAATCTTTTGATTTTCCTCAGTCACGGCTTCTTGATAGACGTTCAACTCTTTTTGCAACTTTCCTCCCCTAATCACACTCTTTCCGGATTGAAACAATTCCATCTCGTAAGGTGCATCCGTGTCCAAAATAAATACAAAACCGCCACCGTAACCAGCCACATAAATCAAAGCTACACGAGGCTCATCCAACTCACCTTCAATCACGAATTTACCACTTACGATATCACCTTGCCCCAAGGTATCCACACGCCCTACCTCTTGTGAAACTACAATCATTTTTCCCTCGGGCATCTCCGGAATTGCTCCATTAATCGTGAATTTTTTCTTTTCCCCGAAAACAATCCCGGGGAAAAATAAACAACCTAATACAAATAACTTCCACATAATTAATTCAATCTTCTGGTTATCGCCGTGTAAACAACATCTTTAATCACTCCAAACCCCGTAAACACGTGCGAGTCAACATAATCACCTCCCACACTCAATACAACTTCATGCAATTCACCCTGTCCTCCTGCATTTACCACGACACCCAACGTCCTGTAGGGTTCACTTTCATACTGAAAATCCCCCTCCGAATCAGACCTAAATTTCAACCGGGTAATCACATTTCCTGCATCATAAAGTTCCACTTTTTCTTTTGTTACGACATTAAACAAATAAACTTTACTTTCCTCCGTGTATAAAAATTGGTCCATGAATGCAACCGTTGTGGCAAAACATGTATTTCCGTTAAAACCTAACTTACCTAATTTTTCACGAACTACTTTTATCGGGGAGTCATCAGCCTTTGCCGATTTACCTCCTTTGCTACTAGCTTCTATTTTCAACAAATAACAAGTATCATTCATCACACCTATTGCCGTAGCACCTTCTTCACTGGAATTTACCGAAATTCCTTTACCCAACCACAATATCTCCATATTATGAGTAGCACCTTGTTTATCTACCTCTTGAAGTCCTTCAACAGGAAATGGAGTCAATTTTTCCAGATTATACTCGACAGCCTCTTGAGGATAGATATCTTCACTCACACCAAAATTATAACAACCATTCATTCCATTCAGACGATAGGACATAAATTTTCGATTCACCTTATCCCACACCGTCACGAAACCGGATTGTGACATATAAATCTTATCTATCACATAGTTCTGTACGTTATCCTCTGCCAAACCCGCAAAATAGAATCCACTAGCACCCGAATGATAAAATTTTCCGGCACCATCGACAACAATAGCATTCCTCCACAATACATGGGAAACTCCATACGCCAGATTAGTCGGGTTTAATCCCGGAGCGAATAAATTCTGTGAAGCCTTAGCATCTTCCAAGGCAAAAGGAAGCATAAATGATGCTGAATCAGACTGAACCACGTAAAGACGTTCCATATCTCGAGTATTAGAAACTTGTCCCGCAAACATCAATGAACTCGCTTTCTGAAACCGCTCCACATCCCAAGTTTCCCGATAAGCATCCAAAGTAATAATCGCATGCGTGGAATCCGGATCCTCCACCGTGGACAATTTCCGATTGTTTTCCTCTCCATTCAACACGAACCACGCATGTACAAAAGGTAATCTTGTTCCCATCGTAAAATCCCGGTAAGCACTAATTCCGGTTTTTGTATCCGTCAATCGGAACTTAACATTATAACTGGATGATTTCCGAACCGGATAAGTAAGTGTTAATTCCTTCGTGAAGACACTATCTGTAACATTTTCATTACCTTCACGATAACTCACCACCCACAAATACTCCATATTCTCTTCCCCCTCGACCTCACTCTGGGAGAAAACAGGAGAATAAGTAACAGACAACTCCTCTTGAATCGGTTGCCGATAAGTATACCGGTACGAAGTCCCTTCCGTAACAACCTCTGGCACGGGATCGAAGGTAAGCCCTTCAATCGTGTTTATATCCTTGTAATCGTAGTTTCCTTTATCATCATAACATCCACAAAGAAGCCACGTGACAAAACTCAATATAACTATTATTCTCTTCATCATATTCCTATTTTACAAATTCATAGACATTCTTCTTTGCTTACAATATCGGGAACTGCTCGAACGGCAACGGATTATCCGGATGCTCTGTGTTATATTGCTCATAAGCATTTCTCAACAACTGATTTAACCTAACCGCATCCCACTCCGCATACCAGTAGACAAAACTTTCATAGTCTGCTGCACTAAGCACCTCCTGCATAAAAGTATGTTTAGCCATAGAATACTCTCCCAATATAGCTAAATGAGGAGGATAATTCCACCACTGTGGAGCCGGCGGTTCCGGGAACGAAAAATCCACCTCTTCGTCCGGGTCTAAAGCCTTATATTCCGCCAACGCTTCATTCAAAGTCTTAAGGTCCTCACTCCAATTAGCATACGGGTTATACAAGGTCTTCAAAATAGTAACCATAAATGCATATTTATCTTCCGTATACTCTCCTACAACATCATCATCCCATTCTCTCGGTTGCGGGTATCGATTAATCAACCGTACACGATATTCATCCTTTTCCGCTGCCCCCAGTTCCAAAGAAGGATCCGAATTCTCCACGTCGAACACGATGCTCACGGTAAATTCTTTCCGCACTTTTGGATTCAACACGTACACCTCTACCGTATCCTTTAACTGTCCGGCACGAAACACATATGAAGGTTCAAACTCCAAAAATGAAACTGCCATTGGATCTTCTCCCTCTCCGACCTTAGCTTTCAATCGAAACTCCCGATCATAATCTGCGGCACGTCCCATCAAGTACAAATTCAACTTCACACCTTTTTTTAACAAAGAATCTCCCGAATACTTGGGCTCCAAATAATAATCGTTATCACCCGGTCCCCACCGCATCGTATCCGTTACGTACTCTTTCATGAAATCAACCGTAACCCTTAAAGCATTCGTGTCATAATTAAATTGCAGCCCATCTCGCTCCAACGAATAACCGATAATCTCTTTCTCCTGACACGATGCAAAAGAGAGCAACAAAAAACCTATATATAATATATACTTTCTCATAACCAATTCTTTACATTTTAAATCACTCGGCTTCTCCATAAGTTTTCTCGTCATCCGGAACCGGCAGAACATAAGCAGAAAAGTTCTCCACGGGACAACGATAAAACGTACTCCTATTATGTCTTTTCAAGAAATAAAAATACTGTCCTTCCGCGAAAAACTCCTTCCGGTACTCCTTATCCAACACCTCCAAACGTTGTTCCTCCGTCACATCCGTTCCCAAATTATTACTTCTGGAAATACCCCGAGTAGTTCTCACCGTATTAATATATTGCCCACACTCGGACAAAGCCACAGATTCAGCCAAAATATAATACATCTCGGCTAATCGAATCAAAGGTATTTTTTCTCCATACAACCCCTCGCCAAGATATTTGCGACACATCAAAAGATTACTAGCCGTATGATTAAAACCATACCCGGAACGATAACGCATATCATTCAAACCGATTCCCTCGTTAATCTCGAACAATCCGCTTGCATTATTTCCCGTAATATAATACTGCACATCATAAGAGGAACCATTCACCCAGTAATTTTTCAATTTCTCCTCCATATCATACATGGCAAGACCAAAAACAGTCTCTCCATATAAAGAAACATCCTGCTGATTATTCCGAACAAGTTCTAAGCCGGATTTTTCAATCACCTCCCGAGCATACTGTGCAGCCAACTCTTTATTTCCCCGGTATAGATATACACGTGCCAACATCGCTTTCACCGCAAACTTATTCATACGATGCTTGCGTTGCCCGACAAAAGGCTCTTCAGCCACATGCTCGTAATTCATCGGATCATTTTTCAACAACTCTTCAGCCGCCTGAAGATCTGCAACAATACGCTTAACAACTTCATTAGCAGCCATCATAGGAGCGCTCTCCGAATCGAACTTGTCCCGGTAAGGGACACATAACTTCGTGGAATCCAACGAATAAATCGGCCCCCACAAACGCAATATATCGAAATAATGGAAAGCCCGTAACCCAAGAGCCTCACCCTTCATCAAATCTCGATAACCTTCCGTCAAAATAACATCCCCGTTCGTTTCAAGATATTGCAGGAAATTATTGATATTCGCTATCTCGTTATACAATTTCAACCAAATATCGGCTATGGCATTTTTAGAACTTGTAGTCTCACCATACTTGTATATTGCCGCACGCTCCTCATCCGTAACAGCTCCCGGGGCATAATTATCATATCGTTGTACCAATTTCTCTACAAAATCGAATGTCATTTGTCTACCATACGATTTTTCAAGAGTCATCATACTATATAAACCCGTCAATGCACTTTTAAAACCATCCTCCGAAGTAAAGAATTTCTCTGCCTCGATATCCGTTTTGGGGTTCACATCTATCCAATCCTGACAGGACGATAAAAACAATGAAACGGTACAAATTGCAACTACTAATATATTTCTCATCTTGTACTCCTCCACATTTTAATTAAACAATACCGACAAGGACACGTTAAACATCCGGGCAAAAGGATAATCCAACCCCCGCTCCGTCTTGATCGAAGAAATTCGTCCTAAATCCTCCATCGTGGCATTCAATGACACACTTGCTATCCGGCAAGCCTGCAAAAACTTAAAATTCTTCGGGTCAAAACGATAACCAATAGACAAAGATGTAAAGGACAACTCATTACGCTTTTGAACGAAACGACTGCTCATCCCCGTTTGCTGGCTGACAATCGACATTGATTTATAACGGGCATTTCGGTTTTCAGGACTCCAACGACTGGATAACGCTCTACGATCCACATTATACGCCGCACTGGAATTTTCAATTTTATCCACCAACGTTTGATTATACCACCATGCTCCCAGTTCGTAAGTACAAGCTAAAGCAACACTCCAATTCTTATACGTGAACGCGGAAGAAATAGCACCTCTCAATTTCGGTTCCTGATCCCCGACAGCAATCTTATCGAGCGGATCCCAAATATAAGTCTTTTCCCCGTTACGAGTCAAAAACACTTCCTGCCCCGTTGCCGGATCTATTCCCAAGGAAGGAACAACAAACAACTGTGTCGTGGATTTCCCTTCTTCATAAATAGCTTCCGGAGAACCATCTTTCTTCTCCAGATTCTTTTGATTCATCGCCTTCATCTCATTCGAAATCTTCTTGATCACGTTTCTGTTATGCGAGCCATTTGCGGAAACACTCCATTGAATCTGCCGCTCATAATCCTGAATAGGCATCACGCTGAACTGAATATCATACCCTTCATTCTCAACCGCACCCACGTTCATCGTCTTTGACGCAAAACCGGTTGAAGGCGCTATATTGTAATCCAACAACAACTCATCCGTGTAATTATTATAATACGAGAATGATGCATTCACCCGACTATTCCACAACCCGATCTCGAGAGCCAAACTCCGGTTCTTCGTCGTGGACCATCCCAAATCCGGATTACCTATTCCTTTCAATTGAGCACCTAAAATATCCGAAGAAGGATACGGGAACAACAAATCGTCGTAAGTATAAGTTTCTTTCGCCTGATACGGGGAATAACTTTGAGAACCTGTGACTCCATACGAACCTCGTACAACCAAATTAGATATTAATGTATTCTGAAACCATTTTTCCCGGTGTATATTCCAACGAGCACCGGCAGCCCAGAAAGGAGCCATACCCGTGTTCGCTCCGAATTGGGAAGAAAGGTCACCCCGAACACTAAAATCAACAGCAAAGCGCATATCATACATATAACTCACTTGCCCTATCAAACCTACTGTACGGGAAGTTGATTCGGAACCTCTTACCCGATCATCCATCTCGTAAGCGAACAAAAAGTCAGTCATATTATCATTCGGGAAACCGAATGCTTGTAAATTGACACTGTTATTCTTTGATTCATCCACATTCCAACGCGCAAACAAACTCAACAAATGCTTATCCTTCGTGTAATTATAATTCACGGAAGCATTCACACTCCACGCCACATTATCTCCCGTATTCTTCTCGTACGAACCTTTTTTAGTTAGATCCTCCTGCGGGATAAAATCAGTATGATTCATCGATTTAAACTTTTCCATACGGGAAATACCTTTTGTTATGGAAGCTCCCATCGACACACGGAAATTTTCCTGTATAGCACACTCTATCGTGAAATTATCCACCACATTAAAATTCTCTGTAAAATCCTTGTATTTAAACAAAGTATTATACAACGGATTTACCACTGTCACGGTTCCACCTCCCTCTCCCGGCAATATCTTTTGATCCAAGAAACTCGTGTATCTTCCGTTCTCATCCGTCTTCCGGTAATAAGGATTCAATCTCGTGTACTGGCTAAACGAACCGTACGGAGAATTATCACCCCTCACGTTCGACAATGTTAATTGGTTTTGAATATTCCATTTTTTCCGACGGTATTGAAGTGACAATCCTAACCCCATAGTATTTCGGCCCGATTCCTTCATCACACCCGGCTCTCTCGAATAATTCAAGCTCAAATTATACCTCAATGCCTCGTCACCACCTTCCATGGATAGCGTATGGCGATGTGTTACAGCTGTACGCAAAGGCTCCGATAACCAATACGTGTCTACTCCTCTTTGAATTTCTGCCTTATAATAATTATAATAATTCAATTGGCTCGTGGTCGTGAACACCCCGGCCTGTCGCTCGTATTCCAATTTCTCTTTCGCGTTCATCAAATTATAATCCGATAAATCGGGAACGGATATACCCATATTCATGCTGTATGATATATTCAACGCACCCGGAAGCGGCTTCTTCGTTTCCACGACAACCACTCCATTTGAAGCCTTGGAACCATAAATAGCGGTAGCTGCCGCATCCTTCAAAATTGTGATCGACTCCACCCGCTCCGGATCAAGATCCACTATACGCTGCAATGTAGTTTCAAAACCGTCCAACACGAAAAGCGGCATATTCGGGCGTTGTGAATAATCACCCATCATCATCTCCATACTATTCGCATCCACTCCCCCGTTACCCAATTGCACATCTCCCCGTAAACGGAACTCCGGCATTGCATTCGGGTTCGAGCCTGCCCGATTATTTTCCAAGATACGGAAACTGGGATCAAACACTTGAAGCGCCTTTAACAAATTATTCGGACTAAGTTTCTTCAACTCGCTTCCCTTTACCGTCACGTAACCACCCGAGAAACTCTCCACCTTACGAGGAGCCATACCCGTCACCACAACATCCTCCAGTTCTGTCTGCTTCTCGGTCAACTTAATCACCACGTTCTCCATATTTCCCGTCACCGGAACAATTTCCTCCTCGTATCCCACGAAAGACACCAACAAGGCAGAAGTCCCCTCCGGCACCTCAATAAAAAACTTCCCGTCAATATCCGTCACAACACCCATTGCTTTGTTTTCCTTGAGAATAATACTCGCCCCGGGCAACGTTTCTTTCGTTGCCGCATCTATTACCGTCCCTCGAATCTTAAAAACGACCACCCCTTGTGCGGACTTCTTGTATTTCAAAACCACGACCCGGTTCATCTGGTATTCCACCTCAACCGACTGATCGCCTAACACAAGCAATAACACGTAGTCCAACGTCCTATCTTTCACATCAAAAGAAACACGCTTATCAACATCAATCTGTGAATGATTATAAAAGAATCTCACCTTCGCCGCCGAAGCCAACGTGTCCAACACCTGATTCAACTTCATATCCTTCACGTTCATAGTAATCTTCATGTTTTTATACTCTTGTTCCTGTCCAAAAACATTCTGTATAGAGAACAATACACATAAAAAAACACAACAAACCAATTTAATAATTAAATCTCTACAGATCCACTTCTTTTTTTGCATAGTTTTGTATTGTTTTTAGTTTAGAGGCTTTAAATTAAAATCTATTCTAGAGGGGAATATAGTGCGAATATATTTCCCTCTATATTTTAAGCCTATTGCATCACTTGATTCAATATTTTCTTGTACTCTTTTTCCTTATTATACTTCTTCAAATAATCTTTCACCAACTTCTCGACCATATCAAAATCCTTATTTGCTGCCACCGCATCATACAAGAACACGAAAAGCGCCGTATCCCTCAACGCACCCTCGTAAAAAGCTGCCAAATCCTTGTATTGCTCCTCAATAGAAGTCGGCGCCTTATACTCTTTGCCTGCGGCACGGGCTTCCCGTTCTCTCACGTAATCTTTATAAGGCGACAACATACACATGTAAGCCCTATTTCTCAATGAAGCTTTATCATCACGCAACTTATACTCGTTCAATACACTCCAATAATCGGCAGTCATACAATCCTCCAATTTCTTCTTGTGCACTTCGGCACTAGCGTAAGGATAAGTAATCAGATTGGTCAACAGCGTACCCTCGATACTCGATAATACCATATTATACATCTCTGGCGTAATCTCACCCTTTACCTTATCCAAAATAGCTTTTTCATCCTTCAACTCCTGCACGGTAGCCTCGTGGAACTTCTTGGCATCAACTTGTGTCACCAGCATCGCCGGAATATTCGTCTTGTAACGCCGTTCACGCTGTAACATCTCCTTCTCGTACACTTTCGTGTTTACTGTCACTGCCGCTGGAGTTCCCGAGAATTCCACTTTATCATAACTCCGCCCTTTATAAGTAACCTTCAAATGAATAGAATCTCCCGGTTGCAAAAATACCTCGATAAAAGTATTCAGCTTCAATGTAGTAATATCATCCAAGTCCACCGTGAATTCCATCAACTGTCCGTCCTTGTACGGAAACTCCATATTGATCCCCTCCTTTTCAAGAAAATCAAAATGTACTTTATCTCCCTGATAACCGTATATTTCCGCACTCACTACCGTGGGACGCCCTTTCGCGTTACACGTCCAAGAGAACAACCCACATAAAAATACCGTCAACAACAAATACCTCATACCCTATTATTTATTTAAAACTTCCTTTACCTTCTTAATCAACTCTTCACCTCTAAGATCCAACGCAATCACTTTACCTTGCGGATCAATCAATACGGTATAAGGCACTGCCGTCACGTTACACAATTTCACGGGAGGCGTTCCCCACGATTTCAAATCACTCACTTGAATCCACTTCATTTTATTTTTCTCTACCGCATTTAGCCAAGCATCTCTCTTTTGATCCAAAGATACCCCCACGATTTCAAAATTCTTTCCCTTACACTCCTTGTAAAGTTTCACCACGTTAGGCATTTCCCTCATACATGGTCCACACCACGATGCCCAAAAATCAATCAACACGTATTTCCCTCTCAAGCTACTCAATTTAAATAAATTACCATCCTTATCAGGCAATTTGAAATCCGGCATATCACTTCCCACCTTAAACTCAGCCAATCGAATATATTCATCCAACTGTCTCGTGTAAGGATGCTCGTTCAAACTCGGATCGACCAAGGCTCTCAACTTCTTTAATTCATCCAAAGAAACATTCGCCCGCATCTCCCAAAAAATCATAAAAGGAGCTATTGCCTGATCGGAATAACGTTTTACCAATTCTTCCTGCAACTCCAAATTTCTTCTATTATGAAAATCCGTACGGGCCTTAAAATCTCTGGCCCTCGCCTCATCCGATTGGTTCCGGTTCAGCAACATATCAACACAGGCAGCCCGCCTAACACTATCCATATGAAACTTTTGCGTTGCCCTATAAGCACTAAAAATCTCATTATTCGGCGTACCAACCACATCAGAATTCAAAAAAAACTGCGAATTAGCTTTCACGCGAACCGTTCCTCTTTCCACCCAAACAGGAGTAATCGGACTCAAACACTCCGGATCACCACTCTTAACGAAATACATCCTCGGAACGCCACAATCTTTAACGACAAACGTGTACTGATTATCAACGACATCACAACTATCCACAACCCATGACTCCCCATTAATCTCCTTCTCTTCCACCAAATACACCTTCTTACCCTTATAAACTCCATCCAATACACCGCGAATCACGCAATCCTCGCTTATCGTTTCACTCTGCCCGAAAAGCCCGACAAACGACATTATCAAACATCCTAATACTAAAATCCTTTTCATACAAATTGCTTTAACTTCAAATTAAACATGATAAAAATCACCTAACGTATAATTTATTACCCTCCATTCTACACGATAAAGAGGACGTCTCCCCCAATCGCTGAACAAAAGCATCAAAACTTTCTTCTTTATTCACCACGCCCGTGAATATCGACTCTCCCACACTCCCTTCCAGCACAATCTCCACCGCGTACCAACGCTCCAATATCCGGGCTACATCAGCCAATTTCTTTCCCCGGAACACGTACTGCCCGTCTTTCCAAGCAATGAAATCTCCCGCATCCACCACCGCCATCTCCACGTAATTCCTTTCGCGATCATAACGCAACTGGTCATCCGGCTTCAACTCGTAACACCGCTCCCCCGCGTAAGCTTCCACTTTCCCGCTAACCAAAGTCACTTCCACGAGCCTATCCCCTTTATACGCGTTGACATTAAAAGACGTACCAAGAACCTTAACACGTACCCCGTCCATTTCCACGAAGAAAGGATGACTCTCGTCCCTAGCCACTTCAAAATACATCTCGCCCGAGGCATATACCACCCGCTCGTCGCCACCGAAAGCCACCGGGTAACGCAACTTGGAACCGGCATTCAACCACACCTTTGTTCCATCCGCCAAAGTGAAACTATAATCACACAAAACCGGAGTTTCCAATGTATTATACACCGTTTCCCCCTTCACCGAATCGGGAACACAATACTCCAAACCACCCGCTTCGTTCTCCCGCACCTGTATCCCTTGCACCTCATCCAAAAGAATACCTTCCCCGTACAATACCATCTCCTGCCCGTTAGAAAGGGTCAACGTGGGAACTCTCCGCCCCGTTACCGCCACTTCTACCCGTTGGTTCTCCTTCGGCATCATCTCTCCCTCTTCCCGGTTAAAGTAGAACAAAGCCACCCCTAAAGGCAACAGTAACATCGCCGCATATCGCACCATTCGTCTTACTCTCCGCCTCCGGTCGCCCAAAACTTTCCTCCTCCGCACGAAAAAATCAAAGGCCGTCTGCACGTCAGCTCCCCGGTATTGCCTAATCTTTTCCCGTGCCACCACGTCCGAATAAATTCGGTCAAACAGCATCTTGTTATGCCCCGACGCCCTCTTCCAAGAATCCAACTTCGCTTGCTCATCCCGCGTGATCTTCCCTGCCAAACTCTTGGATATCAATCTTGATATTTCAAATAATATCTCTTTCTTTGAATCCATAATCTATACTTTATCAATAGACACAAACATTACTTCCCTGTCCATTCATATATAAAACGCACATCCTTTCCAAAAGGGGGGATGAAAAATAAAAAATAATATACGATTTTATTCGTAACGAACGTTACAACCAAATCAAACTAACCAGACAAATCAAATCAGCATCTTTCAAACGAGAAATCAATTTTCTCTTCCCGTTACTTTTATATTCTTTCACGGTATCCACCGAAATCTCCATCTTTTCAGCTATCTCCGCGATCTTCAACCCTTCAAGAGTCAACATCATTACCATTTTACATTGAGGCGGTAATGTATCGACGGCAGCCATCAGACGGGCATACACATCCTCCTCCAACACCTTATCCCAAAAGTGTTCTACATCTGTTTGCGAGGACAAAACTTCCTTGTGATATTTATCCCGCACCTTTTGTTTCCTGAAATGGCTGATACATTTATTTTTCAGAGAACTGTACAGGAAATATTTAACCTCGCTCTCCGTTTTGAATTTGTACCCGCTTTCCAACAACGAGATAAATACATCTTGAACCAAGTCCTCCGCCACATCATTATCTTTCACGTAATAATTCGCCAGAGCTTTCAACGCCACGTAATAAATTCGATACAAGTGTTGATAAGCCCGGTTATCTTTCCGTGCCAGCAAATCCAATAATTCCTCTTGATTCAATGCATCGTCTCCCATTGACAAAGATAAAAGAGGAAGCGTTCCAAACACCTCATGGAACGCTTCCCGCTATAATAACCTGAAAATTAATTTTCTTCCGTGTAAGACTCAAGCGGGTCACAAGTACACATCAGGTTACGGTCACCGTAACCGTCGTCTACACGACCTACTTGCGGCCAGAACTTGTTCTCTGCCACCCAAGCCAGCGGGTAAGCCGCTTTGCTACGCGGGTAAGCGTGTGACCATTCATCGGCGGTCAACACTTTATGCGTGTGAGGCGCGTTCTTCAAAACGTTGTCCGTCTTGTCAGCCTTGCCCTCGCCCACTTCGATCATCTCTTCACGAATCGTGGTCAATGCCGCAATAAAGCGATCCAGTTCTTCTTTCGGCTCGCTCTCGGTAGGCTCAACCATCAACGTCCCGTGAACAGGGAAGGACAAAGTAGGAGCGTGGAACCCGAAGTCCATCAAACGTTTCGCAATATCCAACTCGGAAATACCGTACTCTTTGTTGAACATGTTGCAATCCCAGATCATCTCGTGCCCTACACGACCTTGCTTTCCTTTATACAAGATCTTGAAGCCCAACTTCTCGAAAGAAGAAGCCAGATAATTGGCGTTCAAGATAGCCATCTTCGTTACCATTTCCAATCCCTCGGCACCCAACATCAGCAAGTAACCGTAAGTCACGGGCAACATTCCCACCGAACCGTAAGGAGCGGCAGCAACAGCATGGATACCTTCCTCGCCTCCGGTCTTCACCATCGTGTGCGACGGCAAGAATTTCACCAGATGAGGAGCCACGCAGATAGGACCTACACCGGGACCGCCACCGCCGTGAGGCATAGCAAACGTCTTGTGTAAGTTCAAGTGACACACGTCAGCACCAATCGTACCGGGGTTCGTCAAACCGCATTGCCCGTTCATGTTAGCCCCGTCCATGTAGAACAAACCGCCATTCTCGTGAATAATATCCGCCAACTCTTTGATAGACTCCTCGAAAATACCGTGAGTCGACGGGTAAGTAATCATAGCACCCACCAAATTATCACGATGCTCGATAGCCTTCTTGCGGAAATCCTCCACGTCAATATTACCCTCCGGGTCTGTAGCCGTCACGATAATCTTGAAACCCGCCATCGTGCTTGACGCGGGATTAGTTCCGTGCGCGGAAGAGGGAATCAAAATCACGTTCCGATGCCCTTCCCCTCTGGCGATATGATATTGGCGAATCACCATCAACCCCGTGTACTCACCCGCTGCACCGGAATTAGGCTGCAAACTGCATCCTGCAAAACCGGTCACCTTACACAACATATCCTCCGTTTCACGTATCATCTGTTGATACCCCTCTGCTTGAGAAAGCGGAACAAACGGGTGCAAACCGCCAAACTCCGGCCAAGTAATAGGCAACATCTCCACTGCTGCGTTCAACTTCATCGTGCAAGAACCCAATGAGATCATGGAAGTAGCCAAAGAGATATCCCTTCTCTCCAGATTCTTCATGTAACGCATCATCGCGGTTTCCGAGTGATAAATATTAAACACGGATTGCGTCAAAATCTCGTCCTCACGCAACATCGCCGGTTCCAACACCGTGCGGTCGTCAATAAACTCGACACGCTCGGCTGTCTTCCCTGCCGCCTTGGCAAAGATACCGATCAACGTGTTGATTTCCTCCTCGTTGATTTTCTCGTCAGTAGACAGACCGACCACTTTTCCGCACCCGCAATCACAATAGAACAAGTTTATTTCCTGCTCCAAAGCGGCATCGCGCACGGCCTCTTGAGTTACACCTTCCGGCAACTCGAAACGAAGCGTATCGAAGAATTTCTCCACTTTCAGCTTGTAACCCAACTTCTGGATTTCTTCTGCCAGAGTCACTGCCGCCGAGTGAATATGACGAGCGATACGCTCCAATCCTTCACGCCCGTGGTAAGCGGCATAGAATCCCGCCATCGTGGCGTTCAACGCCTTGGCAGTACAGATATTGGAAGAAGCCTTCTCCCGTTTGATATGTTGTTCGCGAGTCTGCAAAGCCAGACGCAAAGCATGATTTCCCTGCGCATCGATTGTCACGCCGATAATACGTCCCACGATATTACGCTTGTACTCCTCTTTCGTCGCCATGTAAGCGGCGTGAGGTCCACCGTAAGACATCGGGATACCGAAACGCTGGGTAGTACCCACTGCCACGTCGGCACCCCATTCTCCCGGGGCAGTCAGCAACACGAGGCTCATCATGTCAGCGACAGCAGTCACCAAGGCCCCGTTAGCGTGCGCACGATCGGCAAAAGCCTTATAATCCCGTACTTCCCCGTTAGCGGCAGGGTATTGCACGATAGCACCGAATACATCCGGTGTAAATTCAAATGTATCATAGTCACCGTAAACCAACTCGATTCCTTGCGGCGCGGAACGGGTAACCAACACGTCCTTCGTCTGCGGGAATATCTGGTTATCCACGAACAATTTATTCGCCCCGGCTTTCTTCATCTCCTTACCGCGCAAACCATACATCATGGTCATAGCTTCGGCAGCAGCCGTAGCCTCGTCCAGCAACGAACAGTTGGCAATCTCCATCCCGGTCAACTCGACTACCATCGTCTGGAAATTCAACAACGCTTCCAGACGTCCCTGAGAAACCTCTGCCTGATAGGGAGTGTAAGAGGTATACCATGCCGGATTTTCCAAAATATTCCGTTGGATCACGGCAGGTGTAATCGTGTCGTAATATCCCTGTCCGATAAACGTCCTGTACAATTTATTTTTTGAAGCTACCGCCTTGATCCGAGAGAAGAACTCGAACTCGGTAAGAGGAGCCGGTAAATCCAGCGGATTCTTCAACCGGATTGATTCGGGTACGGTTTGCTCTATCAACTCGTCAAGAGAACTGACACCGACCACCTTGAGCATATCCTCGATATCCTCCGGACGCGGCCCTATGTGTCTCCACAAAAATTTGTCTGTTGCCATCTATTTATTCCTAATTATTAATGATTTATACTCTAAACCATCGTTTCGTCAACGATTGTGTAAAAATAGACATAATTCCGCTTAATACCAAAAAACGAATAAAAAGTTACAGTTTATAATACAGTCTCACAATTCCGCCGTGGCGAAATTACCCGTGGCGAAATTTGTTTCTGTTTCTCTTTTATATTACCTTTGGTTCAAATTCCGCCGTGGCGAAATTCGCGGCGGCGAAAATAATGACATTACAGAGAACCCTATGAAATTTTACAATCGAGAAAAAGAATTGGAATTACTTGCCCGGACAAGGGAAATTGCTTTCAACAATCATTCACAGATGACAGCAATAACCGGACGCAGACGAATCGGGAAAACAAAACTTATATTGAAAAGTTGCGAGGGCACCCCCACGGTTTATCTTTTCGTGAGCAGAAACAATGAAGCGGCACTGTGCCAACAATTTGCGCAAACTACGAGTAAATCCTTAGACACATTCATCCCTGCTGAAATATCCTCTTTCGTGGGGTTGTTCGAGATGCTCATGAACTTGGGAAAAAATCTATCTTTCAACCTTATAATAGACGAGTTTCAAGAGTTTTTTTACATCAACCCTGCCATTTACAGCGGAATGCAAGATGTTTGGGATAGGTACAAAGACACAACACGTGTAAACTTCATAGCAAGCGGTTCAGTTTATACTCTAATGCACCGTATATTCATGGAATACCGCGAACCGTTATACGGTCGCTGCGACAACATTGTCAAATTAAAATCATTTACTCCCTCTATCATCAAAAAGATTCTGGCAGACTACAACCCGAAATACACTAACGACGACCTGCTAGCTTTATACACTTTTACCGGGGGAGTTCCCAAATATATTGAAATCCTACTTGACAAAGGATGCTACACGATAAACGATATGGTCGACTGTCTTCTTCAAGAAAACTCGATATTCCTTGAAGAGGGGAATATATTGCTAATCCAAGAGTTCGGCAAAAAATACGGAAATTATTACGCCATTCTTTCCGCCATCGCCTCAGGCAGAAACACTTCGGCGGAAATATCCGAATCCATCGGCAACACGAGCGCGGGTGGTTTATTACAACGTCTTGAAGAAGATTACGAGGTAATAGCAAAAAAACGCCCGATTCTATCCAAGGAAGGTTCGCAGACCGTTCGTTACGAGATTTCGGATAATTTCTTACGGTTTTGGTTTCGTTATATCGTAAAATATCAAAGCTATATACAATCCGGGCTTTTAAATGATCTCGCTGGGATCGTCAAAAATGATTACCCCACTTATTCCGGGATCATGCTGGAAAAATACTTCAGGGAGCAACTCATAGAGAAACAATTATATAGCAATATCGGTTCATGGTGGGAAGCATCCAAAGGAAAAGACAAAGAACAGCATGAAATTGATATCGTGGCAATTTACGCCCATGAAAAAAAAGTACTCGTTGCCGAGGTAAAACGTCAACGCAAGAATTTCAAACCCGAACTATTTCAAGAAAAAGTCGAAGCGATTCGTACAAAACTATTCTTCAATTACGAGACAGAAACAGCTTGCTTCACGTTAGATGATATGTAAAAAGCGGAGAACTTTTATTCTCCGCTTTCTCGCGGGTGGAAGACCGGGTTCGAACCGGCGACCTTCGGAACCACAATCCGACGCTCTAACCAACTGAGCTACATCCACCATTTTGCTTTTGCGCTGCAAAGATAGAACAACTTTCGTTTCTCGCAAAGAAAAAGCTACAAAAATTTTACCGTCGGAACTTAATTTTTCCCGTCTCGATCTCCCGGGCGGCGTAGCACAGCTGCTCGTACCACTCCTCCCCGTATTTCGTGATCAAGGCATCTTTTAGGAACACGTACACCGGAACTCCCTCTTGCTCACCTTTTAATCTGGCACAGGCACATATCGACCATTGATCGTAATTCATCGCCTCGTAATTCTGGTATTGTTTCACCCGAATCGGGTATAAGTGACACGAGATAGGTTTCCGGAAACTACTCTCGCCCCGGCTCCACGACTTCTCGATAGCACACCAGCAACTTCCCCCTTCCTCTATCGCGTAGGCACACTCCCGTCCCCCGATCAGCGGGGTCACCAAATCGCCCTCAACATCAATCGTCGAGAAACCTTGCTCCTCCACGGCAGTAAGCCCTTCCGACTTCATGTACGGGCGAATCTTCTCGTAATTTTCCCGAATCTGCTCCGCTTCCCCCTCTTCCAATGGAGCCCCAGAATCCCCTTCCACGCAACAAGCTCCTTTGCATACTGTCAAATCACAACAAAACTTCTTCTCGAAAATATCGAGGCTTATAATCGTATCCCCTATCTGTATCATGTGCTAATTGAAAATTGAAAATGCAAAATTGAAAATGTTTTTTCAAAGTTACAATAATCTCACCCTTATTTCTCTCGTGTTTAAGCAGAGTTTAGTTAAATAACATGTATTATTATTTTATATTCTTTATACTTGCCTTATACCATCTCCTATTCAACTCCCATTCATCTCCTATTCAAAGCCTATTTTAAAGGTGTAAAAATAGTATTTTAATTGAAATTGAATAAAATTTAATAAGACGAAAATACATCGTATTATCTATTTTAAAAACAATAAAATAATGAAACACACTCAAAACTCTCCTCGAAAAAAGGAGAAAAAACATCCTATCGGTCAACGTACCGATTGAAAATAAACAAGGGAGGCCGTCAACACATACGCTAACTTACCTCCCCTTCCACTAGTTGCAAAAATGGAATTCGATATACTTAAACTAATAAGGATTTACCCGTCATTTCCTTAGGCTGGGGAAGTCCCATGATAGCCAGCACGGTGGGTGCAACATCTGCCAACACTCCATCCCGCAAATGGTCGCATTTCGAATCGGTCACCCAGATGCAAGGCACGGGGTTCAGCGAGTGTGCCGTGTTGGGCGTCCCATCCTCGTTCACGGCATTGTCGGCATTCCCGTGGTCGGCAATAATAAGCACGTCGTAGCCGTTGGCACGGGCGGCGGCGACTGTTTTCCCCACGCACTCATCCACCGTGGCAACAGCTTTTTGTATTGCCTCGTACACACCCGTGTGTCCCACCATGTCGCCGTTAGCGTAATTCAAACAAATGAAATCAACCTCTCCTTGGTTTAACACCTCCACGATCTTCTCCGTCACGGCAGGAGCGGACATCTCGGGTTGCAGGTCATAAGTCGCCACCTTGGGAGAAGGCACCAGAATACGGGATTCTCCCTCGAAAGGTTCCTCCCGCCCGCCATTGAGGAAGAAGGTCACGTGCGCGTATTTCTCCGTTTCGGCGATGCGCAATTGCTTCAACCCTTGAGCGGATATATATTCCCCGATCGTGTTCACCACGTTGTCTTTATCGAAAAGGATATGCAATCGCTTGAATTTAGCATCGTAAGGAGTCATCGTGCAATAATGCAACGGCAGGGTTTTCATACCGTATTCCGGCATATCTTCCTGAGTCAACACGATGGTCAACTCCTTTGCCCGATCGTTGCGGAAGTTAAAGAAGATCACGGCATCACCCTCTTGTATCGTGCCTAACGGTTTACCCGCCTCGTCAACGCACACAATCGGTTTCACGAACTCGTCGGTCACGCCCGCATCATAGGAAGCCTGCATGGCTGCCGCAGGATTGGTTGCCGGGGTTCCCACGCCTTTCACGATCAAATCGTAAGCCTCTTTCACGCGTTCCCAACGTTTGTCCCTGTCCATGGCGTAATAGCGCCCGATGATAGAAGCGATCCGCCCGCCGGATTGTTTCGTGTGATTCTCCAGTTCCTCGATAAAACCTTTCCCGCTCTTGGGATCGGTGTCGCGCCCGTCCATAAAACAATGAACGAAAGTCTTCTCCACCCCAAACTCTTTTGCCAAATCACAAAGGGCAAAAAGGTGATCTAAGGAACTGTGCACGCCCCCATTGGATACCAAACCCATGAAATGCATCTGCTTCCCGTTCTCGCGAGCGTAAGTGAACGCTTTCACGATCTCCGGATTTTGAGCTATCGAATGGTCACGGCAAGCCCGGTTGATTTTCACCAAGTCTTGATAGACAACCCGTCCCGCACCGATATTCAAATGCCCCACCTCGGAATTTCCCATTTGCCCGTCCGGCAAACCTACATTTTCTCCGCTCGTGTAAAGTAACGAACGAGGATTCCGGCTCGCCAATCCCGTGATATTCGGCGTGGGAGTACTCCCGATAGCGTCTGAATGGTCGTGCTTACCAATACCCCAACCATCCAATATCATCAATAATACTTTTTTCATATCTATTTTATTTATTCTTGTTTTCAACTTCTAAACGGAGAGCAAAGTTAAATGATAATATTCAGTTTATCGCCTTATTTTCAGGGAAAATCAACGAAAACGTTTGTCATGACAAAAAAATAATCGATATTTTTATAGTACTATGTATTGCATAATACTATTTTTTATTTATATCTTTGCCATGCAAAACTAAACAAATCAAGATATGAATATCGAGAACACGCAGGCTCAAATGAGAAAAGGGATTCTGGAGTATTGTATCTTGCTGATAATCTCGCAAAGGGACGCTTACGTTCCGGACATCATCAGCAGGTTGAAATCCTCCCGGATGATCGTTGTCGAAGGCACGATATATCCCTTGTTGACCCGTTTAAAAAACACGGGTTTGCTTTCATATCGCTGGGAAGAATCACAACAAGGTCCACCCCGCAAGTATTACAGTATCACGGAAAAAGGACGGGAATTTCTCAAAGAACTGGAAAACTCTTGGAATGAACTGACCTCCGCCGTGGACAGTATCAAGGAAAACCCTAACAACTAAATTTTAAATCATGAAAAAGACTTATACAATCAATCTAAGCGGGAAGATTTTCCACATTGATGATGATGCCCTGGATAAATTGCAAACATACATCAACACGCTCAAGACGCATTACTCCCGTGAAGAAGACGACAACGAGATCATGGAAGATATCGAGAACCGTATCGGGGAATTGTTCACGGAATACCTGAAAGGACAATACCGGGAAGTGGTTACCATCGACGACGTGGAACAAGTGATTGCCACCATGGGCGCCCCGAATGATATCATAGATGAAGACGAAGAACCACAAAAGCCCGCAACACCAAAGCAAACCAAAAAACTATACCGGGATCCGGACAATCGCGTGTTCGGGGGTGTTGCCGGGGGAATGGCAGCTTACTGGGGTATATCGCCCCTGCTGCTTCGGGTATGTTTTATCATCATGACGTTCTATTACGGGATATTCTTTATCGTGTACATTATCCTGTGGATTGCCGTGCCCAAGGCAAAAACATCCAAGCAAAAACTGGAAATGAAAGGAGAGGACATCAATGTTTCCAATATAGAGCGTTCTATCAAGGAAGAATATCAAGAAGTCAAACACGGCAAAGGTGCCAAATACGCTAACCGTGTCGGCGAAGGCTTCTCGGACGCGATGCTCATCGTGGGGAAGGTGCTCGCTATCATCGTCGGGATAGGACTTTTTTGCGGGGGTATATTTTTCTTATTTTGCCTGCTCTCCGCCTTGTTCTTACCTCATTGGTTCCCGTGGGGAGAAAGTTACATGGGAATAACTTACGCGCTCTCGCCCGCCAGTCTTATATTGGGCAAAATCGGCATACTTTTCCTTTTTGGAATTCCTATAATCATGATCATTTTCACGGCGATCAAATTGTTGTTCTCCTTCAAGAGCAACAACAAGGCGATCGCCTTTTCTGCCCTAGGCTTATGGCTTGCCAGTCTGACATTGCTTATTATCGTCGCCATCAGCGAGGGAACGACATGGACTCCCCGCACGAACACTTACGAGGAAACTATTCAGCCGGGCAAATGTGAAACGCTCACGATTCAAGTGGATAAACGACATATCGTACCTAAGGACTTCTACCGGAACAGAGGAGTGCTTCAACTGCACGAGGGTAATTTGTTCTCTCCCTACTTTGCCATCCGCCCCTCGCACGGCAACACGGCAAGTATTGTCATCCGGTACTCCACGCACGAGAACAACCCGCAAAAGGAAAACATTACTTTCGATTACAAGTACACCAACGACACGTTACGATTCGACAATTACGCCCAATTGAACAGTAAATGGAGAGCGCAGAACGTGGATATCACGGTTTATCTCCCCGAGGGCACAAAAATACGGTTCACCCCGGAAGCGGTGAATCATTTAAGCAAGCGTAGACACGCGGCTTACCCTTTATATTCTGAACTAAACGACCATAAATCATTATTCATCATGCAAGACGGAGAGATTAGACCTCTCCTGTAAAAAGAAGCGGCAGACCTTTATCCCTTTGGTCTGCCGCTCTATTTTTATTTCTTACTGTCAATATCTTTCAACAACTCTTCCACCGCTTTCTTCAACTGCTCGTCTTCACCCTTGATAATCTTTTCCGGTGAATTGGCAATCTTCACGTCCGGTTCCAATTGTTGGTTCTCGAGATAACTTCCGTCAGGGAGACGATAGCCCACGATAGGGATACCGAAATACAGCGTGGGGTCTTGCAGAAATTCCCATGACACGCTGGTCATCGTTCCGGGGACAGGCATTCCCACTACGCGTCCCAAGCCTTGGTGCTTGTACACCCAAGGCGTGCCGTGCGCGTTCGAGTAATTCGCCTCGCAAGTCAGCATGATTGACGGTTTGTTCCAACGACGACTCGGCATGTCACAAGCCTCCCGACCGCGAACCACTTGCGTGAAATATTTCTTACCGCTGAACAGGATTTCGATATCCTCGTGCAGGCGTCCGCCCCCGTTAAAGCGCGTATCTATGACAATACCTTCCCGGTCATTGTATTTACCGAGGATATCGGAATACACGGAACGGAAACTCGGGTCGTCCATGCTGGAAATATGCACGTATCCCAACCGTCCGCCGGAAAGGCGATCCACGTCGGCAGCCCGCAGTTTCACCCAACGCCTGTAAAGCAAAGCGTTGAGAGTGGATTTATTAATCGGGATAACAATCTCATCCCAACGGGTTTTCGTTGCGGGGTCATAGACTGACACCAACGTACGCTTGCCCGACTTGTTATTCAGCAAAGGATAATAATCCGCACCCGCTTTCACTTCCTCGCCGTCTATTTTCTCTATAATCATCCCGGCTTTCACCTTGGAACGGGCATTATCGAAAGGTCCTTTCTCTATCACCTCGTCAATCAGCAAGCCGTCTTTCCCGTAATCCGTGCTCAGGAACAATCCCAGTTCTGCCGTGGCATCCCCTCCCAAACGAGCAAAATAACCGGAACCCGTGTGCGACACGTTCAACTCTCCCAACAATTCGCTCAACATTTCCGAGAAATCGTAGTTGTTATTAATATACGGTAAAAACTTCTCGTACTCCTTCGTCATTTTCGCCCAATCCACACCGTGCATATCCTTCACGTAAAAACGCTTTGCCTCTTGAAGGCGTACCCGGTTGAACATATACGCCCGCTCTGCCGCCAAGTCCATTTTCATCTCGGCAACGTAAGAAACAGGCGTCCTCTTCTCGGAAGCCAGATTGATTTTTTGTATTCCCCGGCTACCCAACAAGAACAAGTCTTTGCCGTCTTTATCCGTTTCGAGGGAAGCCCAACCACTGTTCAACTTGTGCATGACACGCGTACTTCTTGCCCGCAGGTCGCTCACCCACAAATCATACCCGCCCTCGAAAGACGACATATAATACAATTTGTCCCCCGCTTTGTTCAAAATAGCATCACCCAGAGAGGATGAATTTGGTGTCAGCCGCATCACCCGGTCTTCAATGCCTTTCAGTTCCACGACAATATCTTTCTTCTCTTTTTTGTCTGCTTTGGCATCCTCCTTTTTATCCTCTTTCTTCTCTTTCGCCCCGGCTGCCGCCAACAGCTTCTCCTCCTCTTTCATCAACTCGTAACTCTCTTTGCTCAAGCGGAATTTGTCGTAAGCCTCCTGATTCATGAAGACAATCATCACATCCTGCAACGAACCCCATGAAGCGTGATTACGCATCCCGTAACGCTCGCTGGCAAAAAGGATGGCATTCCCGTCCAGTACCCAACGGGGATTACTGTCAAAATAACCGCTATTCGTCAAGTTAATCGTTTCGCCACTCCCGTCCGCTTTCACGATAGCGATATCACTATACGGGTCATGCCGATTACCGATAATCTCCACGGCAAACCACTTGCCGTCGGGCGACCACGTGTAAGTGAAACCGTCACCCGTGCGGTACTGGTATTTATCGTCCGCAACTTGTCTGACCTTCTTGGTCTTCACGTCCATCACCATCAGTTTCGTGCGGTCTTCGATAAACGCCAATTCTTTGCCGTCCGGGGAGAATTGCGGGGCAAAACGCTCTTTTGTCGAAGCGGGCAACAAGGCCTCTTCCTCTATCAACGTCGCGTTGGGGAAATTAGCTTCCCCGTCACGGGCTATCTTGGCAGTGTAGATATTCCAGACTCCATCCCGTTCGCTGGCATAAGCTATCGTCCGGTTGTCCGGGGCGAAACTCAACCATTTCTCCTGCTCCGGGGTATCCGTGACCTGCTTAGTGGTCGTGTAATCGGACGAAGTCACGAACACGTTGCCCCGAATAATCATCGCCACCTGTTTCCCGTCCGGGGATACCGCCGCACTTGTCGCACCTGAGGTAAAGCGCAAAGAAGCAACATTATTCTTTCCCTCGTCGCCAATAATATCGACTTTCACTTTCTTGGGATTTCCTTGAACATCCTTCACGTATATCTCGCCGTCGTACCCGAAACAAAGACGACCGTTGTCGGCAATACTCAGGAAACGAACCGGATGCGTTTTAAAAGATGTCACCGCTTTCACATCGGCAGGATTAGCCAGAGGGAAAGAATACACGTTGAAAGAACCACCCCTTTCGCTCAGGAAGTAGACGGTTTGCCGGTCGGGTGACAAGACGGGGGAACGGTCTTCACCCGCCCGTTCTATCAGCCGCGTGTGTTTACCGCTTTTTATATCATAACGATAAATATCCCGGGTAATCGAAGAGGTATGGTGTTTCCGCCATTCATTCTCCCCACCCTTGCAATCATGATACAAGAACATATCACCGGATTTCGAGAAACAGACCGCTTCCGCCGGGGTTGCCAACACTTGACGGGGACGTCCCCCTTCAACCGGAATGGCATATAGCTCTGTCAACGAGCCACTGGGGAACAGGGCACTTTGTGCCGGGTCTTGAAGTTGCGCCCCGTAAACAATCTCTTTCCCGTCGGGGGTAAAGGTATAAGGTATCTCGCGCGAGGAATTAGTCGTAACCCGACGAGCCTCTCCACCGCGGGCAGGCATCACGAAAATATCGAAATTCCCGAAACGGTCGCTCGTGAAGGCTATCTGCTTCCCGTCAGGCGACCAAACGGGATGGGATTCATGTGCCGGATGAGTGGTCAACTGTCTAGCCTCCCCGCCATCCGAGGACACGACGTAAATATCCCCTTTGTAACTAAACACAATCTGCTTCCCGTCAGGCGAAATCTTCGGGTAACGCATCCAAAGCGGTCCCGCCTGTATCATGAAGCCTGCTAATAAAAAAGTAATGGTCAATACGAATTTATTCATCCTTCATCTATTTTGATTTAAACTTATCTTAATGGATTGATTCGGGTGTCTTTCAACCACGAGAAACGAGCGAAGTCCGCTCCTTGGATAATCGCCAAACCTTTGCCGCTCTCACGGGAATAACAATCCTTTATCTTTACCAGTATATCGTCACCCTCCTGCCACTCGACTTCATCCCGGACAAAATCGGCTACAATCATTCCCCCGTAAAACTCAAGACACGGTATTTCTTTTATTTCTCCCCCGGTGTCCACGACATCCGTGACCTGCCCCTCTTCCAACACCACGTACCCGTTACGCGTTAATTCAAAACCGGGTAACAATATATAATTAGCTGCTATCTTTCTGAGATTCATCTTTTCATTTTCTTGCATTCGGTCTTTCCCGTTTGGGCAAATTGGCTTTGGAAGCCGCCTTCATCATCTCTTCTCTCTGCTTGTATTCCTCTTCCAATTGTTTCTTTTTGTTGTCCCCCACGTACACCCGGTTCAAGCGGGTTTTCGTCACCCAACCGTTCATTTCCTTGGTCTTTACTTTCGCGTTTTTAACATCCTTGGTATCTACAATCTTCACAACCAATTTATTGTACATGGAATCCTTCACGTAGTGTTCCCATTTATATTCCCGACTCCGGATAGTATCATACGTGGAAACAGGGACATCCATCACTTTCAGCGTATCGTTACCGGCAGAAAGAAAATAAGATTCTATCTTGGCACTTCTGCCCTGCACGCGCTTATTCCATTTTAATGTCGTGAAGAAATGATACATGCCGGGGACAATACTATCCACCTCAATCAATATGAATTGATTCCGTTTATCGAAATGCACTGTGTCCGCTTCCACTACCCGCTCCCCGTAAACGATTGAATCTTTCTTGGGCGCCCCGACACGGGTAGAGTCCGGTCGTAGAGTATCGGCAACAATCATCGTGTAGCCCGGGAATAAATTCACCGTGTCATTTTTGGTGAACTGGCTCAACAAGCGCATCTTCTGAGTCTGCCGCCGACTAAGTGTGTCGATAACGGCGTCGTATATCCTGTTGAATTCCGTGGAATTTCTCGTGTAATAATTCAGGCAGGAATCGAAATCCGCACGGGTAATCCCGTATTTCTTGAACAAATCGTTATAGTACAAATAATTATCTTTTTCATTACGACGTTCGAATTTGGCTACTTCCAATGCCCCGTCTGCCATATGCATATCTATCAACAGAGCCGTAAACTGGTTTTTATTTAACGCTACCTCTTTCGAACAGGCGATTACAGAAACGGCAATCATGAATACCCATACAATATGCTTCATATCTCTCTTTATTTTTAGCATTTTCGTCTTAATTTTTCCCGTACCATTTTGTTTAGTTTCGAAGAGAAGAGAAATTCGTTCAGCGCCTTGTTATCAGAGTACATAATGTTCTCGTTTGTACCTTCCCATTCCTTATGTCCCTCGTGGATAAACAAGACTTTCTCCCCGATCTCGAATACCGAGTTCATATCATGCGTGTTGATTACAGTTGTCATATTATACTCGTGCGTGATTTCCGATAACAGGTTATCAATCACTATCGATGTCAATGGGTCTAACCCGGAATTAGGCTCGTCACAGAACAAGTACTTCGGCTGCAACACGATAGCTCTAGCTATGGCAACCCGTTTCTTCATACCACCGCTAATCTCTGCCGGGTACAAATTTTCCACGTTCTCCAGATTCACACGCTTCAAACAAAATATAGCGCGTTCTATCTTTTCCTTTTCCGACATTGCAGAGAACAGATTCAGCGGGAACTTCACGTTTTCCAACACGGTTAGCGAGTCAAACAACGCCCCTCCTTGAAACACGACTCCCAACTCTTTCCTGATTTCTTTCAACTGTTTGGAATTCATCACCGTGATATCCCGATCGTCATACAAGATCCTTCCGGCATCAATGGTATGCAGACCAATCAGAGATTTCAACAACACCGTCTTCCCCGAACCGCTCTTCCCGATGATCATATTCACCTTACCCGGCTCGAACACGGCACTGATATCCGACAATACCTCTTTTTTATCAAATGATTTACATACTCCTTCCGCCTGTATCATTACAACAATATTTTGGTTAATATCACGTTCACAAGCAAGATGGCGATACTACTATCTACTACCGCTTTCGTGCTTGCCTTACCGACTTCCAAGGCTCCGCCTTGCACGCTATACCCGTAAAATGCCGGTATAGAGGTAAATATCACGGCGAAGAACAACGTTTTTATAATGGAATAAGTCACGTAATAAGGATTAAACGAGAAATGCAGCCCATGAATATAGTCATCGTAATTGACAACCCCGGTAGCGATACCCGAAGCGATACCCCCGATAATCCCGATAAAAACACTGAATATATAAAGTATCGGATTCACCACCAATGCCGCCGCGATTTTAGGTCCCACGAGATAAGACACGGTATTCACTCCCATCACTTCCAGCGCCTCTATCTGTTCCGTGATCTTCATACTCCCAATCTCGGAAGCGATATTACTCCCGATCTTTCCCGCTAGTATCAAACTCACGATCGTGGAGGAAAACTCCAGTAACAAAGTTTCCCGCGTCAAGTATCCAATCAAGTAACGGGGAAGCAAAGGACTGGACATATTGTAGGCCGTCTGCAATGTCAACACGACCCCGATAAAAAAAGAAATAATAGCGACCAACACGATTGAATTCAGTCCCAGTTTCTCCAACTCGTTGACTAATTCCTTCAGGTACACCCTCTTCTTTTCGGGCTTGGTAAAAATTCGCCCCATAAATAATATGTACTCCCCTATCCTGTTTAAAGCTTTCATCGGCATTAACTCCTTATATAAGACCCTCCTGAATCTCCTTCTTCAAATTTTATCGTAAAAATAGAAATTATTCACGGATTTATTACTAATTTCGACAACAATAAGATGAAATTTAATTTTAAACTTATAACTAGAAATGAACAAAAACTCGTATTGCGTTATTATGGCCGGAGGATTGGGAAAGCGCTTTTGGCCCGTGAGCACCAAGGCTTGCCCGAAACAATTTTGTGACATTCTGAACGTTGGGAAAAGCTTCCTTCGCCAAACATTCGAACGAGCAAACCAGATCTTTGATACCCAAAACATCTTCATCGTAACGGGTGTAGCCTATGAAGACCTGACCAAAGAACAGATCCCGGAGATTCCAACCGAAAATATCCTCAAAGAACCGTTTGGTAAAAATACCGCCCCGTGTATCGCTTACGCTGCCTACCGGATAGCCCGTATTAACCCGAACGCCAACATGGTTGTTGTCCCTTCCGACCATTTTATCAGTAATGACCTCGTGTATATTGATAATATCCAGAAAGGACTCTCCTTTATCGAGCAATTCGGGGGCTTACTTACAATCGGTATCAAACCCACCAGACCGGAAACCGGGTACGGTTACATTCAGATCAAAAAAAACAAATTCTCCGAATTCATTTCCAAAGTAAAGACTTTCACCGAGAAACCGGATATCGAACTTGCAAAAGTCTTTTTGGAATCCGGGGACTTCCTGTGGAATGCCGGAATATTCGTGTGGAAAGTAAAAGATATTATCGGGGAATTTAAAACTTACTTGGAAGACATTTACCTGCTGTTCGAGCAAGAATACAAGAACGCGGAGAATCCGGATTCACAAGAGAACATATCACATATTTACAGCCAGTGCCGGAATATTTCCATCGACTTCGGCATCATGGAAAAATCTTCGAAAGTATATGTTATGAAAGGGGAATTCGGTTGGTCTGACGTGGGAACATGGCATTCGTTCCACGAAATCAGCCCGAAAGACGAAAACGATAACGTATCCAATAGCGAACACGTGCTATTCACGGATTCCAAAGGGTGTATCGTTAATGTCCCCCGCGACAAGAAAGTGATTATCGAAGGCATCGAGAATATTATCATTGCCGAAAACAAAGACGTACTCATGATTTGTCATCGGGAGCATGAAGACAATATCCGGCATTTTGATGATATGCTGAAACATACAAAAAAGGAGCTTTAGAAAAGCTCCTTTTTTATATCTGTACTTTATACGGTTACTTTCACTTCTTCAATCCGCGCACTCTTTACGCTCAATATCTCGTACACGGCATTTTCGATCTCTATTTGTTCTCCTTCTTCAGGAATATCCTCGTTATAATACAGGATTAATCCGGCTAACGTTTCGTATTCCTCGTCTTCCGGCAGTTCCAAATCATACTTTTCATTCAAGTAATCCACTTCCAAACGACCGGAAAAGATAAATTCATTCGGACTTAATTGCTCTTCTTTCAAATTCAAACGATCGTGTTCATCCTCTATCTCCCCGAAAATTTCTTCCATGATATCCTCTATCGTCACCATTCCGGCTGTAATCCCAAATTCATCCACGACCACGGCTACACTTTTCTGCTCCTTCGTGAAAAGATTCAATAATCTCAATGCCGACATGGTTTCGGGCACAATCAGGATCTTACTCACCGCTTTCTTCACGGTCTCCGGGTGATGAAACAGTGCCGAGGAATGCACGTAACCAATCACGTTATCAATAGAATCCCGATAAATCAATATCCGGGAAAGCCCTGTTTCCACGAATCGGTTCCGCAACTCGTCCAGACTGCTGTCTATGGGCAAAGCCACGATATCCGGACGCGGCACGATACATTCCCGTAACTTGATTTCCGAGAAATCCAAGGCGTTACGGAACAACTTGATATCATGTTCATCCTCGTTCTCCACGCCGGCAGTTTCCCCCTCCTCTATCAGATTATTCAAGTCTATCTTGCCGAAAGCACGATTCTCCTCTTTCGCCAATTTACGCCCCGTGAATATCCGCAACAACAGTCCCCCGAACCATACCGAGAAATAAGAAATCGGGAAAAACAGGATATAAAAGATAAATACAGGTACTGCAAAAACACGAAGAAACAAATTCGGACGCAACCTGAAAACCGCTTTAGGCAAAAACTCACCCGACACCAACATAATCAAAGTAGAGATCAATGTTACCAATATCAATCTCAATCCCAATGAAATACCATAGCTTTCCAAACGAGGATCAAGGTAATCGGACATAAAAATACCATACACGACCATTACCACGTTATTACCCACCAGTATCGTGGTAATATACATTCCCGAATTGGATATAAAAAGGTCTATCACCTTCTGCGTGATACCCTTATTCGATTTATCAATCTCTATAAGCAACTTATTGGATGCCATGAATGCAATCTCCATTCCAGAGAAGAAAGCAGACAACACCAGACAAATTAATATAGCTACTAATACTGACATTTAAGGCTGTTGTTTTTCTACAATTACCCCGGTCACTTTATTAAAGACCGGATTCCGTAACGATTGGTCGGACTTGAATCCGTTGTTTCCCTCGATAATATTCTCGTCCGCCGTTAAGCGGGAATAGCGGTCGGAGTAAACGATCTCCTTCTTCATATCCCAATAAAGAAGCTCCGTCTCCAACTTCTCACCCTTATCATTAATCACGACAACATCATCGCGCAACTCCCACAACATCTCCTCTTCCAATTTCTTCGCGTATTTCGAAGTGATGGAACCGATCATCGTTCCGTCTTTCTCGTACAACTCGGCATGAATCCCTTTCGGAAATTCGTCATATTTCTTGTTTTCCTCGTTATACTTGTTATAAAGCGGTGTCGTTACCCGATATTTCAGTCGTGCGGAATCGGAATAAAACAATTCCATGTTTTCCCCGGACATTTCGGGCAATCCCGCCCGTGTATTGATAGCGTTGACCTCCTTGATGTCCGTTTTGCACGAGAAAAGCATTACCGCCCCCAAAGCAAGGGCGGTAATGCTTCTTATCATTATTCCTAAAGCACGATATCGAAATATCATATATTATTCTTTAAATCTAGCTGTCGTTGTTTCATTAATCCAACCGCCCACTTTCACATTAGCACCTGCCGTGATAGAACGGAAGAATGCATCTTCTTTCGACGGGAAATAAATAGAATACTTGGAAATAAACTCATTCGCCTTTTCTGCAACTGAAGGATCAACTTGTTTTGCCTTAACGAATTTATCAACAGCAGCCCAGAATACAGTACGTTTCTCAAATTCATCTCCCTCGTAATTGTTGCTGGCAGAAGCATAAGCCAAACCGATAGTCAGATAAGCCTGTCCCAAGTTCGGATTACTCTTCAAAGCTGCCAAAGCATATTTCTTTGCTTGCTGGTAATCTCTTTTGGTAGACAGATACACCTGAGCCAGATTCAAATTATAATCGGCACGATCCGTTTCGTTATCCGTTTTGTCAATTGCTTCTTTCAAGTATTGTTCGAATTTGGGAATATCATTCTTACGATAAAACATAATAGCCAAACCGTAAGCAGCTTCAGCACTCGGCTCCTTGTGATAAATACTTTCCGCGATAGTCGCGTACAACGGTAAATCCGTACAATCTTGCTTTTTCAGCAATTTGTAAATATCTTTCAATACACTCAGACTATCTTTGTTTGCCTCGTACTTTTTAACCAACAAGTCGTTTAAAGTCATGCAGTCTGCCAATCCGGAATCAATAAACATGGCTTCCAGATTTGCCTTACATACCAGATAATCATCACAGCCTTTTTCTCCCGAACTGGCTTGCTTATCCACGAAATCGGCAAAATCAATATACAAGTTGATAAAATCATCCTTTGTCAGTTGATTTTCCTTGGCTAATGCACACGCTACTTGAAATGTCATGTGAACTTGCATAGGAGGAACATCCTTTTCCAACTCGTATGACTTCATCATATTATGGAAAGCATCTTTAATCATGTTTATGTCGCCATTAGCATACTTGAATTGGGCCATACCTTTTTTCCCCAATACAATTCCTTCCTTATTGTTGGGATTATTCTTCATGTATTGGTTACGGCGATCAAAAACCATCATCAAAGTATCCACGTATTCCTTCTTCTTGGTCTTTCTAATCATATACTCCATGATTACCTCACCGCGTACGTAAGTATTCAATTGAAATGCCGGAGCATTCAAGAACACGTATCTCCAAGGAGCTAAAGCCTCCTCGTAATTTTTCTGTTTAAAATATTCAGTGTAAAGAGAGGCATTCAAAATGGTATTCGCGCTATCCAGCCCAAATTTAGACTCCAACGTTTGCGCCTTCGTCCCGATAGTGAATAAGCACATTCCTAATGCCAGTACAGCAATTTTTTTCATGGTCATCCCTTTATTTTAAGTTATAGTTCGAATTAGTATTTTTCATCACAGCATGTGTTCCAACTTGAACACGTTTGCAAAATTACCACTATTTTTCAAATACGGAAATCTATCCTTAATTTTTCACTGCCTATTAACCGTTTTTGATATTCTAAAACTCTGTTTAAACCTAAGTTTACCAGTTTATCCTCAAAAAAGACGGATCTATTCAGTGTTTTTTTCAAATATTCACTTCCTCCCCCAGTAATAATCACCACAGCATCGGGATTATCACGGTAAATCTCATCTATATAACCTCTTATTTCAAAAAGTGTACCATTCATCACACCGTTCAAGATGGCATCATGTGTATTTTTCCCTATATAGCCGTGATTCACATCACATTTCACCAACGGCAGACTCACCGTGAACTCGTTCAAGGCACGGAAACGAATCCCCAACCCCGGGGAAATATTCCCACCTCGAAATTCCCCATCCGCGCTCACGAAATCATACGTGATAGCCGTTCCCGAATCGATAATCAATAATTCCTTTCCCGGAAATAACACGACACCTCCCACGCACCCGGCTATCCGGTCCACTCCTAAAGTCTTCGGCGTATCGTATCCCAATCTGATCGGCAAATCCATTTCCGGCGACATCTCGCAGAAAAAAGTAGAAACACTCTTCAAATGCTCCCGTACTTCTTCGGATATTGCTCCCGTACTCGACAAGATCATATTCACTTCCTGCCCCCGGTGCAAATAAGCGGACGCCAATTCGTATGCTTCCGGCACGCCCATGCCGCAAACAACCCAATCCCCGTCATCATAAACGGCGTATTTGGTACGCGTATTTCCTATATCAACGATCAGATTCACTAATTTTCCATTTTATAGTTTATCACTTTCAACTTTCATAAACGTACTCCCAAACCTCCCGGATAATCGCCGACACTTTATTAATATCCTTTATATCCGTGAAAATCAGACTCAATTTATCATTCTTTTCACTCATCTTGCAAGGAATAATCTGTTTCTGCACGAATTTAAGCAATTCACTGAAAACCGGCGAAGCATAGAACGGAGAATCTTGATCACTGATAAAATAAACGACCATTTTATTATTCTTCACCATCAGACGCTCTATACCCAAATCGACACATCTCTGACGAATCCGCACAACCTCGACCAACCCGCTAACCTTTGAAGGTATTTCCCCGAACCGATCCCGCATCTCGATCTCGAAACGCTGTAAGGCACTCTCGTCCGTGATATTATCCAACTCCCGGTATAAACGAATCCTCTCGCTCACGTTTTCCACGTAAGTATCCGGTATCAACAATGCGAAATCCGTGTCAATCACGCAATCCGTCGTGAAAGCCGTCGGCTCGTCAGCCTGCTCTTTCTGCAATTCCGGAAATTCCTCATCCCGCAACTCCAACAATGCCTCGTTCAGAATACGCTGGTACGCCTCGTAACCGATTTCCGCTATAAAACCCGATTGTTCGCCACCCAATATATTTCCCGCCCCGCGGATATCCAAATCCTGCATGGCAATATTGAAGCCGCTTCCCAACCCGCTATAATCCTCGATAGCTTTCAACCGCCTTCGGGCGTCCGCGTTCACCAACTCCAAAGGCGGGGCCAACAAGTAGCAAAAGGCCTTCCGGTTAGAACGCCCTACCCGTCCGCGTAATTGATGCAAGTCACTCAACCCATAGTTTTGTGCCTGATTAATAATAATCGTATTTGCATTCGGGATATCTAATCCCGACTCTATAATAGTCGTCGCTATCAGCACATCGTAATCCCCCCGGATAAAATCGTGCATCACGGTTTCCAACTCCTCGCCACTCATCTGCCCGTGCCCCACGCAACTTTTAATACCCGGGATCAAACGATGGATCATATATTGTATATCCCGAATATTATCCACCCGGTTATGAATAAAAAAGACCTGTCCGCCACGGCTCACCTCGTACGTTATAGCATCTTTGATAATCTTCTCGTCAAACCGGTGCAATTCCGTCACGATCGGATAGCGGTTAGGCGGCGGAGTCCGTATAATCGACATATCCCGGGCACCCATCAACGAGAATTGCAACGTACGCGGGATCGGCGTTGCCGTCATGGTAATCGTATCCACGTTCAATTTCAAACGCTTCAACTTCTCTTTCACCGCTACCCCGAACTTCTGCTCCTCATCCACGACCAACAGTCCAAGGTCTTTAAACTTCACGTCCAGACTTGTAAGACGATGAGTTCCTATAATAATATCCACTTTCCCCGCTTCCAGATCTTTCAAAATCCGTTTGATATCCGCGCTCTTCTTCATCCGGCTGATATACTCCACCCGACAAGGCATTCCCTCCAAACGCTTTTTAAAAGTATTGTAATGTTGATAAGCCAACACGGTCGTCGGCACAAGTACCGCCACCTGCTTGCTGTCTGCGACCGCCTTAAATGCCGCCCGGATAGCAACTTCCGTTTTCCCGAAGCCGACATCCCCGCACACCAGACGATCCATAACGTGAGGTTTCTCCATATCCTCCTTCACCGCCTGAATCGCCTTCATCTGGTCGGGAGTCTCCTCGTACATGAAAGAAGCCTCCAGTTCATCCTGCAAAAAACTGTCTTTTGAAAAAGCATAAGCCTCCTCTCTACGACGTTTAGCGTACAAAGCGATCAATTCTCGGGCAATATCCTTCACCCTTGATTTCGTACGCTGTTTCAGCTTATTCCATGCCTCGCCGCCTAATTTACTCACGGCAGGCGGCTCGCCGTCCTTCCCCTTGTATTTGGAAATCTTATGCAAGGAGTGCAGGCTCACGTACAACTCGGCGTTATTCTTGTACACCAAGCGTATTGCCTCCTGCTCCCTACCGTCATTATTTATTTTTGTCAATCCCCCGAACCGTCCGATTCCATGATCTATATGAACCACGTAATCACCGGGATGCAGGTTTTGCAATTCACTGATCGTGATCGCTTCCCGTCCCTTGCGTATCTGGGTGGTCTTCAAACGATATTTCTGGTAACGGTCGAAAATCTGGTGTTCCGTGTACACGCATATCTTGACATCGGCATCACTAAATCCCTCGTGTACCGTACCGTCCACCGGGACAAAATTAACCGCATACCCTTTATCCGAGAATATATCCCTCAATCGCTGCAACTGCATGTCATTCGTTGAACAAAGATAAATGGAATAACCATTCTGTTGCTTATCCGACAAATGTTCCGCCAGCAAATCAAACTGCTTGTTCACCGCGGGTTGCACCTCTGCCTCCAGACGAAGTACATCTCCCCGGAAATAGAGTTCCGGCCCCCATTCGATCACGCTGTTGCTCTCGATCGAGTGAAACAAATCTCCGGCATCAATCAACACATTCCCGGCATCTTCCTCCCTCAACGTGTTAATCCGATCATGAACCAACAACGAATTTTTCATCCACCACGTGGTATCCTTCCCCAAAAATTCCATCAAACCCACGCTCTCGTCCTTCCCCGTCGCCTCGCTCAAATCGGGAACAATCACCACCCGTTCGATCAATTGCTCCGACAACTGCGTTTCCACGTCAAAATAACGAATACTTTCAACCTCGTCCCCGAAAAAATCTATTCGCACGGGGCGTTCCTCCGCGAACGAGTAGACATCCACGATACTTCCCCGGATTGAAAACTGCCCGGGTTCATACACGAAATCACTCCGCTCAAACCCGTACTCGGAAAGCAAAGATTCAAGAAAAGAAATAGATAATTTCTCCCCCTTGGCAACCGGCATCGACATATCCGCGAGCACGGTCTTACTGACCACTTTTTCAGCCAACGCCTCCGTGTAAGTCACCACCATGCTCACCTGCTTTGCCGTTAAAGCATTCAATACTTCCGTGCGAACCAGAATAGAATCATTATCCTTATCCTCGAAATTACCGACCCGACGATAGGAAGAAGGCAAGAAACGCACGTTCTCCTCGTCAAAGAAAGTCAACAGATCATTATAAAAATAGGCTGCCTCCTCCTTATCGTTCATCACGAACAATTGAAGACTCTTCATCTCCTGCTCGACACTAGCGGCAACAAACGAAACAATCGACCCGATCCCGTTTTCCAGTTTTATCTTTATTCCCGGGCGTTCACTCAAACGCCGGGTAATCTTCCGGACAACAGGATGCGCCTGAAAAAGTTTCAATAACTCCTTTGCTTCCAAATTTCTTCCTCTTTATCAAAAAAACGGCATACCTTTCAGCACACCGTCTTTCTATTTGTCTATATATTCCTTATCATATAATCAACATGGCATCTCCATACGTGCCGAATCTATACTTCTCCTTGACAGCAACATCGTAAGCCTCCATCACATGTTCATATCCCCCGAAAGCGGCTACCATCATCAACAAAGTAGAATAAGGCAAATGGAAATTGGAAATAAACGCATCCGGCACGCTGAAATCATACGGCGGAAATATAAATTTATTCGTCCAGCCGTCAAACTCCGTCAACCGTCCTTTCGTCGTCACGCAACTCTCCAGAGTACGCACGACAGTTGTTCCCACGGCACATATTTTATGCTTCTCGTCTTTCGCATCATTCACGATCTTCACGGTTTCCGGCCCCACGATAATTTGCTCCGAGTCCATCTTATGCTTTGTCAAATCCTCGACATCCACTTCCCGGAAATTACCCAAACCTACATGCAACGTGATATAAGCGAAATCAATACCCCTGATCTCCATACGTTTCATCAACTCGCGGCTAAAATGCATCCCGGCAGTGGGAGCGGCAACAGCCCCCTCGTTCTTGGCAAAAATAGTCTGATAGTTCTCGGCATCCTCCGGCTCCACCTTCCGGTTGATAAACCGGGGAAGCGGAGTTTCGCCCAACGCGTACAACTCCTTTTTGAACTCGTCATACTCCCCGTCATACAAAAAACGCAAAGTTCTCCCGCGGGAAGTTGTATTGTCAATCACCTCTGCCACCATACTATCATCTTCCCCGAAGTACAGCTTATTACCGATACGAATCTTCCGCGCCGGATCAACCAGTACATCCCAGATACGTAATTCCGGGTTCAACTCTCTCAACAGGAATACTTCAATCTCCGCACCTGTCTTTTCCTTGTTTCCATATAGCCGAGCCGGGAATACCTTGGAGTCGTTAAACACGAACACGTCTTTTTCATCGAAATAATCAATCACATCCTTGAAAATCTTGTGTTCAATCTTTCCGGTTTTTCGATCCAATACCATTAAACGAGCCTCATCCCGATTCTTAGCCGGATGCAAAGCGATTAACTCCGGCGGCAACTTATATTTAAACTTTGATAGTTTCATGCTGAACAATTTTATATATTAACCAAATCCTGCTAAATTACAAATTTTCTCCTAAAATTCCAATAATTTCATCCATTTTAAATCCGTCTTCCACCCGAAAGTCCCCTACACGAGTCCTTCTTAAAGCGGAAAGATGCGAGCCGCTCCCGCAAGCTTTACCCAAATCGTGTGCCAAAGAACGGATATAAGTCCCCTTGCTGCAAACAATCCGAAGCTCCACTATTGGAAACTCCACTTTCAATATTTCAATCTCCCTCACGGTCACTTTCCGGCTTTTCATTTCAACCTCGTCCCCCCTGCGAGCCATCTCGTAAGCACGGACCCCGTCGACACGAACCGCCGAATAAGAAGGCGGGAATTGTTCTATCTCCCCGACAAACTGACGAACAGCTTGCTCCAGACATTCCCGATTGACATGTGTATACGGAAATTCCGCATCAAAAGATGTTTCCAAATCATAAGAAGGCGTCGTGTGCCCGAAAGTTATTTCCGCCACATACTCCTTCTCCTGCCCCATGTACTCCTCTATATTCTTTGTTTCTCTCCCCACGCAAACAATCACGACTCCCGTCGCCAATGGGTCCAACGTCCCCGCGTGTCCCACCTTGATTTTCCCGTACCCTTTACGCAGGCAGATGCGAATCTTGTTTACCACATCGAAAGACGTCCAACGCAACGGTTTATCCACCACAAGGACAGCCCCCGCCCGAAAATCATCTCCCTCTCTAAAACGTATATTTCCCCACTCCTTCATTATCCCAATACAATCGTCAATATACCGGCAATCGCGCAATAAATCGCAAACCAGATCAATTTACCTTTCTTCACGATATTGATCATCCAACGGCATGCAATGCATCCCGACACGAAAGCGGCAACAAACCCTACCAGCAAAGAAACCGTGGAGATACCGCTTTGAGAAGCACTGAATCCGCCTTTCATCAAATCAAGAAATGCCTCTCCCAGAATAGGGATTAACACCATTAAAAAGGAGAATTTCGCCACCGCTTCTTTTTTATTTCCCAACAGGATACCCGTGGCAATCGTCGAACCGGAACGGGATAAACCCGGCAACACGGCACAAGCCTGAGCGATTCCGATCACGAAAGCATCCATAAATGATATTTTCTCCTTCACTCGCGGTTTGGCATAATAAGCAAATGCCAACAACAAAGCGGTCACCAACAACATGCAACCGACAACCAATAACCCGGAACCGAACAGCTCTTCCACGTAATCTTTAAAACAAAAACCCACGATAGCCACCGGAATCATAGAAAGAAAAATCTTCAACACGTAGGCCATCTCATCATTATACTTGAAAGTAAAGAATCCTTTGAAAAGTATTGAAACCTCTTTCCACAAGACCACGATCGTACTGCAAACCGTTGCCGCGTGCACCGCCACGGCAAACGTCAGATTCTCCTCTCCCTGTAAGCCAAATAAGGCACTAAATATCTGCAAATGTCCGGAACTGCTTACCGGTAAAAATTCTGTCAATCCTTGGATCACTCCAAGAACCAATGCCTGAAACCACTCCATTTATTAATTAAAAATTGAAAATTGAAAATTGAAAATGCACGCACACTCAATACTCAATTTATATTAATACTATTTCTCCTCTTTTTCCTTGGACTTCCGCATGATTGCCCAAAACACGAAACCGAAACCGAACAGCACAACGATCGGGGCTAACGTGATTCTTCTGAAACTAAAGATATCGTAATTAAACGTTTCGGGAGAATCCGCTCCCCCACCCATCATCAACAGGAATCCGACTACAACAATACCGAATCCGATAAGAATCATCTTGTAATTTTCTTTCGGGATAGGGAATCCGTCTTTTTTTTCGTTTAAAATTCTTGCCATATACTTTATTTTAATTTACGCGTACAACGTGTTCAAATCCTTGTTCAAATACCGCCGCACCGAGAACCATGCCGAGAAGAACGACAACAGCACCCCGGAAAGCATCACGAATCCGACCATAACAACAATAACATCCATGTGCATGATATTAATCACTTTACTCACTTTCTCCTGCACGACAAATATAGCTCCCAATAAAATCAGGTTAGCAATCAACGCACCAAAGAATCCCCGCCACATACTGCCATACACGAAAGGCTTGCAAATAAAGAACGGCGTCGCCCCGACCAATTGCATTGTCTTGATCAACAATCGCTGGGAATACACCGCCAAATGAATCGTGTTACGAATCAACGTGAACGAGATCAACACCAACACGGCACCCACGATCAAAAACAGCAAAGTAATGCGATGAATATTCTCGTTTATACTCTCTATCATGGATTTCTGATAATATACCTCGTGGATAATATCAAACCGGGCTAACCCCTTCTCGATCACGGCCAACGAATCATTATTCGCGTATTCGGGATTCAACCTGATCTCTATTGACGGCAACAAGGGATTTCCTCCCAATATAGCCTCGAAATCTTCCCCCATCTCCTTTTTAAAAGATTTTGCGGCCTGTTCTTTCGTGATATAAGTGGAAGAATAAACAAAAGGACGGGTATCCAAAATCTTCTGCACCCGCTTGATCTCCGCCTCATTCGTGTTGTCTTTCACGATAACGGCAAAGCCGATATTCCGCCTCACGTGATCTGATATTAACCGGGCATTCAACAAAATAAACACAAGCATACCCACCACGATCAGCACTAGAGAAATACTGATCGTGGAAACAAAATATGAACCTTTTCCTCTTTTGCTTCCTGTACCTGACATTGTTTTTGTCTTAAAAACTCGACAAATATAATCATTCTACTCCCGAGAACAATCAATTCAAGAAAAAAATCATCACAACTCTTCATCTCATCCCCGAATAACTCCATGAATAACAGATTTTAAGAAATCAATTAAAAAAATCTGCCGCATTTTCTCCTAAAACCTTTTGCACGTATTAAAAATTGCCCTATATTTGCAATCGCAAAAATGGAAAGCGTTCCTGTCAAATTTTGCAAGCAATTATGCGAAAATAGCTCAGTTGGTAGAGCATAACCTTGCCAAGGTTAGGGTCGCGGGTTCGAGTCCCGTTTTTCGCTCCAAGTTGCTCGAGTGGTGGAATCGGTAGACACGCGGGACTTAAAATCCCGTGGCCATTGCGGCTGTGCGGGTTCAAGTCCCGCCTCGAGTACATTTTATACCAAAAACCTTCTGAAATCAGAGGGTTTTGATTTTATAGGAACGTATTTAGGAACGGTCATAACTTTATAACCAATTTTCTCTCTTTATCTAAGGTAATATCTATCCCTCCACGGAATATACAAAAATTTAAATGAAAATTAAAAATGGGAGAGATTTTCATGCTAATCTTCCTCATCTGTTATTAATGTATTAGCGACATACTAAAGAAAACATCGCTATTTCTTGTTAGCTATGTTGCTTTAACAAGAAGCCCAGTAACAATCTATCGGGGAGTTTTATTGTTCAGTATCTGAAATATAATGCAAAATAAATGCAGTAATATGTTTATGGTATGGATTTTTTACAGCACCTATATATTCTACCACATGTGTAGTTTCATTTTCGATTATATTCTGGTATGGCCCTATTATTTGATTTGAGTGACACTTGAATTCATCACCAGGTTCATCTGGACAACAATTAGAAATATAATATGCATCATACAGGTTATTCTCTTTATTTTTGATTCCTTGAAGTGAGGCAATACCATAACCATCTTTTTTTAATTGAGAACTTGCAAAATTAAAAAATTCCGATGTATATTCAAAATTATAATAATTAGCATGTAACGTATAACAAAACATAAAATTATCATTGAAATGGATTTCACCTTTATATACTGTAACAGGACGCCACGGTGCTCTTGATTGAATATTTTTTTCTCGTAGTAAAATTTTATATCCAATAGAAGTTAGTTCAAGTTGATATTTTCCAGATTGTAGCAATTGATTTTCTTGATTCCAACAATCTATTAAATAATTATATATATTATCTGATATTTTCAAATCTGCACCATCTTGAACATCCCAAGACAATAAATTGTTATTAAATTTCAAATGATTTAACATTCTCTGGTGAGCAAGGAGATACACGTCTAAATGTTCATCTATTACACGGGGATTATTCAAATCACCCTCGAAACCCAAATAAACAGAATCAGCATATAAAGTAGCATAAGAAATTTTTTGTTGTTCCATTGATTCATTACATCCTATTAACAACATAATTAATCCAAGTAATATTATACCAGAAAAAAAGTAAGTAGATAATGTTTTCATTAAAACTAATTTTTAGATTTAACATGACTTTTAATAACAATCATTTTTAAAGGTGTCCGTGGATCATTTGTGATAAGACGTATTTTTTGAACGGACGAACCAATTTGTGCTTGAGGTTGGTAATCAATATGCAGTGTAGTATATTGTCCATTGGCTATTAGTCGATTCTCAATCTTTGGGGTCGCACATCCACAAGTAGACTCTATTTTTCTAATTACAAGATCTTTATCTCCTATATTCTTAATTCTCACAGGAATTTTTATCAATTCATTGTTACCTTGGAAAAGATTAAATTCAAATGTATCTCTTTCTATCGATATACAAGGAGGAGCAATAAATGAATCTTGATTAAAATTTTCAATAATAACACCATCCATTTGTAACCCTGTTACAAGAATTTCGCCATTAGTTTCAAAATGTATAGCTTCATGATATTGTCCAAAAAGAGAAGTATCACGCCCATAAAAAGAAACGAATAGCGAGTCAATTCCATGTTTTGGTAATAAAAAAACTTCTTCTGCAGAAAGTAATGAACCGCCACACCATCGCAAGACTGTTATTTCAGGATGTTCTTTTAATACTTTAAAATAAATATCTTTCTTTGTAGGGTTATAAACATTAATTTTTCTTAGATATTTATTCTCCATATTTATTATTCCCCATTCAATCATACTCTCACTGAATAACAATTCGCCAATAGGTGTTGTACACTCAATTTGTTTTATTTCTCCCCTACATGATAAAAGAATAAAACATAGAAATAAAAGAATCTTATTCATTACTTAATTTTTTAATTATTTACTATTGGCATATCTTAATCATCGCATAACCATAAGGTAGTAATCTCAAAGTAAACTTTCCTGATTTCAATAATTCATTATCATATTGCCAACATCCTGTTATATACTCATAAATATTTTCAGATACTTTTACGTCGTTACTAGAAAAATTCCATATCAATGTATCATCAAATCTCAAATGTCTTGTCATCCGTTTATGGGCAGCCATGTACACGCCCAATTGTCTATCCATAACCCAAGGATATTCTAAATTTCCTTCACATTCTAGAAATGTAGAGTCTGTATATAAACAAGTATAATATGATACTCGATCATTTCTTTCACTATAACTAGATTGTGTCTTCTCATAAGCACAACTAGCATAGAATAAAAATCCTATGCAAAATAAAATACTAGCATATCTTGAAAACATATTCTGTTTATTTATATCCTTAATTAATATTTCAACAAAAATTAATACAATCAATTTTCACACAAATCTAAAAAATATTTTCTAAAACAAAAAACACTTAATTCCAACTTGTTCGTATTTTGCAAAAATGACTAATTCTTTACAAAATATACGCCTACCACAAATGTAATCACAATTACAGCTATAAAGCCCACGATCCAACCCCAACTACCCATTACACCGGAACGTCCCTCTTTTGTTTCTACATTGACGACTTTTCTCCTTCTTCCTGCTTGTTTACCGCCATCTTTGTTGTATCCAAATCTTGCCTATCCGTCTTCTTGCTAATCTACGTACCATACTTTCTCCCGAGCTTTCCTAAACATACCCGAAGTACAAACACAACATTGATACCAATTACTGCTGTTATTCCAAAGATACTTCGTTAGGAAAGTGTTCATATCCAAGAGGAACTCCGAGGACGTCCATATCTCAAAAACAACACTCCAATAATTATCAACACCATCGACAATACCATGCAGAACACGGGAATAAACGCATTCGGCTATAAAAACAAAAGCCTGCAACCATCAGGCTACAAGCTTCTGCATTACATGTATCATAATTTACTTATTCTCGAAGACAATCTTGTCATCCTTCACGTCTACCACGATACGGCTATCCCGCGATACCTCCTCCGCCAATATTTGCTTGGACAACTCATTCAGCAAAGTACGCTGTATCACCCGTTTCACGGGGCGGGCACCGAATTGCGGATCATATCCGGCTTCGGCAAGCCATTCCACGGCTTTATCCGAAATCTCGATAGCGATACCGTTATTCCCCAGCATCTTCTTGACTCCGTTAAACTGCAAACGCACGATATCCACTATCTCGGACTTCTTCAACGGGGCAAACATCACAATCTCGTCAATACGATTCAGAAACTCGGGACGAATCGTCTGTTTCAGCATCTCGTAAACCTCGCGATTTGTCTTCTCTAACACCTCATCCCGGTTATTCTCGTCAATACCTTTCAGTTTATCCTGAATAATATGCGCGCCGATATTTGAAGTCATGATGATAATCGTATTCTTGAAATCGACCACCCGACCTTTATTATCTGTCAAACGACCGTCATCCAACACTTGCAACAAGATATTGAACACGTCCGGGTGCGCCTTCTCGATCTCGTCGAGCAACACCACGGAATACGGTTTCCGCCGAACAGCTTCCGTCAACTGTCCGCCCTCGTCATATCCCACGTATCCGGGAGGCGCCCCGATCAACCGGGACACGGAATGACGTTCTTGGTACTCGGACATATCTATACGGGTCATCAATGACTCGTCGTCAAACAGGAACTCCGCCAATGCCTTCGCCAACTCGGTTTTTCCGACACCCGTCGTTCCCAAAAAGATAAATGAACCGATCGGTCGTTTGGCATCCTGCAACCCGGCACGATTCCGTCGTACCGCATCAGCTAATGCCGCGATCGCCATTTCCTGACCAACCACCCTCTTGTGCAATTCATCCTCCAGATGCAATAACTTCTGCCTTTCACTCTGCATCATGCGGCTCACCGGAATCCCCGTCCATTTAGAAACCACGGCGGCAATATCATCCTCCGTCACCTCTTCCCGGATCAGCGATTCCCCGTGCTTCATATCCGCCAGCTTGGCTTTTACCTCCTCGATTCTCGCCTCCGCCTGCTTGATTTTACCGTAACGCAACTCGGCAACTTTACCGTAATCGCCTTCGCGTTCAGCACGACTAGCCTCGAACTTGTACTGCTCTATCGCATCCTTATTCTTCTGTATCTCGTCAATCAAGGATCGCTCGGACTCCCATTGAGCACGCAATTTCGTGCGTTCTTGGTTCAAATCCGCCAATTCCTTCTGAATCTCGTCCAATTTCTTACTTTTGCCATCCCGCTTGATCGCCTCTTTCTCGATCTCCAACTGCTTGATCTTACGATCCAACTCGTCAATCTCTTCCGGCACGGAATTCATCTCCAACCGCAGACGGGCAGCCGCCTCGTCCACTAAGTCAATCGCCTTATCGGGCAAAAAACGATCGGAAATATACCTGTGCGACAACTCCACGGAAGCAATAATCGCGTCATCCGTGATCCGCACTTTATGGTGATTCTCGTAACGCTCTTTCAAACCGCGCATAATACTGATCGCGCTCATCACGTCCGGTTCGTCAATCATCACCTTCTGGAACCGGCGCTCCAACGCCTTGTCCTGCTCGAAATACTTCTGGTACTCGTTCAGCGTCGTCGCACCTATCGCCCGCAAATCACCTCTTGCCAATGCCGGTTTCAGTATATTCGCCGCATCCATGGCTCCGTCGGATTTTCCCGCGCCGACCAAAGTATGTATCTCGTCGATAAACAAGATAATTTCCCCCTCGGAAGACAACACTTCGTTAACCACGGCTTTCAATCGCTCCTCGAACTCCCCTTTATATTTTGCCCCGGCAATCAAGGCACCCATATCCAAAGAATAAATATTCTTGGATGCCAGATTCGAGGGCACATCCCCGTTCACGATACGTTGCGCCAATCCCTCGGCAATAGCGGTCTTACCCACACCCGGTTCACCAATCAGAATCGGGTTATTCTTCGTTCTCCGCGACAATATCTGCAACACCCGGCGTATCTCGTCATCCCGCCCGATCACCGGGTCGAGTTTCCCGTTTCGGGCACGTTCATTCAAATTGATAGCGTACCTTCCCAAGGCATCGTAATTATCCTCCGCCGATTGGGAATTTACTTTCGACCCCTTCCGCAACTCGTTGATCGCTTCCCGGGTTTCTTTCTCGGTCATACCCGCGTCCTTCAACATACCGGACACAGGATCTTTCACCGACAACAAGCCTAAAAGAATATGCTCCAATGAAACATATTGGTCACCCATCTCTCCCGCCAGCTTCGCGGCTTTCTCCAGCACCTTGTTCGCCTCGTCGGACAAATAGGGGGAACCTCCCGATACCTTCGGGTAAGCATCCACGATACGGTCTAACGCCGCGACAACATTCCGACTATTAATACCCAATTTATTAAAAATAAAAGTGGTGATATTTTCGCCCTTCTCCAGTATCCCCTTCAACAAGTGACCCGTCTCGATCGCCTGTTGACCTTTTTCCTGCGCCAGCTGCACTGCTGCCTGCACCGCCTCTTGCGACTTAATTGTATAATTATTCATGTTCATAGTCTCAATCACTCCTTTCTGCGTTAGAAATTACAAAGTATATACCGAAACTCACGCCCAAAAGTTTCACGATTGAAATATGAAATCAACAAACGTCACATCTCACTGATAATCAAGAAATAAAAGAAGCGTCAGGAATTTTTCCATTTCGAGAAACACTTCCCCGTGAACCCCCACGTCTGTCATTTTGTCTTTAAAAATACTAATTATTATGTCAAAATGTCTTTTCTTTCCACATCCTTAACGTCTCCCCGAAAGGCGGATAAGCAATCCCCCGCTCCGTGATAATCGCCGTGATCAAATCAGCGGAAGTCACGTCAAAAGCCGGGTTATACACCTTCACGCCTTCGGGCGCCATTCTCCGGGCATACCATTTCTCCGTCACCTCCTCGCGAGCACGCTCCTCGATCTCGATCTGTTCACCCGTGGGACATCCCATGTCTATCGTTGAAGTAGGTCCTAACACGTAAAACGGGATATCGTAATATTTCGCCAATACCGCTACCCCCGAAGTACCGATCTTGTTCGCCGTATCACCGTTGGCTGCCACCCGGTCACACCCCACCAGCACGGCCTGTACCCGCCCCTGCTTCATCACCGTTGAAGCCATATTATCACAAATCAAAGTGACATCCACCCCGGCCTTCTGCAACTCGTAAGCCGTCAATCGGGCTCCCTGCAATAGAGGACGAGTTTCATCGGCAAACACGGAAAAGGCATATCCCCGTTCTTGTCCCAAGTAAATCGGCGCCAAAGCCGTCCCGTACTCGGACACCGCCAAATGCCCCGCGTTACAATGCGTGAGCAACCCCATCCCCGGGCGCAGCAACGACAACCCCCACTCCCCAATTCGCTTGCAAGCCACGGCGTCTTCTTCCCGGACAGCCTCTGCCTCCTCCCGCAATACCCGCTTCCAGTCCTTTACCCCTCCTTCCCGATGCCGCAATAACTGGGCTTCCATCCGGTCTAACGCCATAAACAAATTCACCGCCGTGGGACGAGAGGACTCCAGATACTTCTTTACCTTCACGAACTCCCGATAGAAACTCTCGAAATCCGTCACCTCCACTCCCTGCATCAACACGGCAACCCCGTAAGCCGCTGCCACCCCGATAGCCGGGGCTCCCCGTACCTTCAACGAATAAATCGCCTCCCAAATCTCCTCCGCCGTCTTCAACGCCAGATAAACCTCCCGGTTCGGCAAGCACGTCTGATCCAAAATCACCAAAGCGTTTTGCCCGTAATCCGCCCGAACGGTTAGCATCGTAAACAAATTTCCCATATCCCAATAGTTTTCCGGATTTCTTTACTTATCAACTTCTTTAAACTTGTCAACAAAGGTATCCAAATTCTGAATCAAATAATCATCTTTTGCCCGGTAAAGGAGATTTCGTTCAGGCTTGAAAAATTGCCGTACACCGATAATAACATTCCTCTCCCCGATTTCGACCAAATGAAACGGTTCATGCACATCTTTCACCCCCGTCACCGTATGTCGTTTTGAAATAAAATAACGAGCATCCTCCTCCTTGGACATATTATCCCTCGTCAACACATAAAATGTCGAATCCGTATCAAAAATCACCCCACATCTACTGCTTAATACAAAAGCAGGATAGACAAGCTGCCCGAATTGGTATATATTATCCAATTCCAGCAACACACGCCCACATCCATCCCATTTCTTATAAAAAATATGATATTTATTATTTTGATAATAATACATGAATCCCTCTGATATCTTATCATGATCATCTTTCGGTCTGTATATCTTATTCGCTAACACCTTATTCACCAAAAAAGAAACTTTCCGATTCAGAACCTTATCTATTTTCGCCCTGCCCAAAGAAGTTTCAGTATGAGGTCCCCAGTAACGAGTCTCAAATGTAGTGTCTCGTTGTTCCCTAAAAACACTTTCCTTGTTCTTTATTCCATATTCTATCAGCTGAAGCGTTTTCGTCGCGTTATACGTTTTCGCCTCCAAGTTAAACAAAAGGGTATCACCCGTACTTCCTCGTCTGCACTGAAGTTTATACCGGGGAACAATATCGTCCACGTAACTATGTTTAAAACTTAAAATAATCGGCTGTTTATAATCCATTTCTCTTGAAAGCATCTCCACCAACTGACCGATAATTAGAGCCTTAAACCTTTCCTCGTGTCGATTAAAACCAAATTGATACCACACCTCCACGTTCCCGTATTTGTTTGTCATTATCAGATCCGAATGTCCCCAAACCGGCTTCATCACACAAAGTAACAAAATCAGCACAAAACAACCTTTCATTTTACCTCTTTCCATATTATCATTCATCTCACTATAAACATTTTAACTGTAAAGTTATAAATTTTCCTTCACATCTTGATAATTTAAATCATAAAAGGAAAGAGGGAGCCTTTCGACTCCCCCGTTTACCTACATTATTTCACGACCACCGTGAATACCGAATCAAGAGCGTAAGTGTATCCTTCGTTCGACACCCGAATATTAATCACGTACCGCCCGGGTGGTACGGTGTGATTCCACGGCAACTCGATAATGCCTTTTCCTTGCATCGTGAATTGATCGGCAACCTCGGGATGAGCGCTATTTATACTCTTGATGGAGTAGTGAATTGGTGCGGTTCCTTGCACCCCCTCGATGGAAGTGCTTTGCCACGGTATTTGAAACTCTATCTGCCTCGCGTCCCAATCGGGGTCAAGTTCCGCTTTAACGATCATACTGTCCGATTGATACACGGCATCCCTCGTTTCCAAGTACCCGACCGTCACGTCATGACATCCTGCCTGTACCAACAGCAACAGTCCAAAAATCAATACATATACCTCTCTCATAATTTTCAATTTTGCATTTTCAATTATTACAGTTGTGTTCAGAGAAACAAGAAATGTGATTGTAATCTATTGAATAATAGATTTTTGAAGAAGAAGAGTATAACAATGGGTAACGATATAGAAATGAGCAAACTACTTTGGTCTACTGAGTTTTTCCATCGCTTCAAATAACTCTATTACAAAGATATAAATAATAATCTAATCGTGTTGCTGAATAAAATATTTCTTTCTTTGTAAAATACGCTATCATGCTCAAATTTTAAGTGCAAAATGCAATTCGATGAATTTTGATTCACTTTTACACTTAATCATCTCACAAATAGGCATATCTTTGTGAGAAAATAAATGTATTGATATGGTAGAATTACGTAAAATTGAACATGTGTCACCTCATATAATATGTGAATTAGCAAATAACTATAAGATTGCTATAAACTTACGTGACATATTTCCTCATCCATACACTCATGATGATGCCGTTGCTTTTATTGAATTAGCTACAACAGGGGGCATTAGGAGATGTTTTCGGTATCTATGCTGAAAATGAGTTTGTCGGTTGTTGTAGTTTAATCCCTCAAAATGATGTTTATAGAATTAATGCAGAAATAGGATACTGGATTGGCGAACAATATTGGAGAAATGGATATGCAACAGAAGCAGTTAAACAATTAGTTGCAATAGCTTTTAATCAATTAGGCATCAATAGAGTATATGCAAATATTTTTGAATATAATGTCGCATCAATGAGGGTATTAGAGAAAATTGGATTTGAGAAAGAGGCAATTGTTAAATTGTCCGTCATAAAAGAAGGACGAATATTTAATGAATACATATATAGCATTATGAATATATGAAAGATGAAGCAATAAAACATATAATTAGCAGGTGTAATCTAAATGAAATAGTTGATATACTGTCCGATAAATTGAGTGGTTCAGAGTTAAACTCTTTGCTATTAGAGGTGTTTGACAGGCGTACCACAAAAGAAACACCATCTTCCTTATTGAGTAAATACAGTAAAAACAAATTGGCTAAACCTGCACAATTAGATTTTCTGGAATTTAAAGAGGAAGAATTGGAATGCTGTAAAATAATTGCGAATAACAACTATGAATTAATTGAGTTATCTCCTGTTACTCAATTAGGTACAAGTAGTGTAATGGCAACAGTAAATCAAAAAAAAGTTCTTACAGCACTAAGAAACACGGAAGTTCAGTCCGACCCAACAAATGCAATAGCTTTGCATTATGCTTCATTAAAGAAAAGTAATGAACTGTCTGAGAAAACATATAATTTTGGTAATGTATCAAGAGTTATAAGAACTCAGGTTTTCTCAAACCCAAATTTTACACCTCATTTTCCTCTTTTGTGCCTAATTTCGTGCGGTATGGATACGGGTAGTTTTGAATTTGAAAGAACTGAATTACATAAACATTTAGCCATAACACAGAAGGTCTGCAAAGAAGTCTTTGGGTTTGAAAATATATTCTTTGAAATTATACCCTGCAAAGGATATGATGAAAAAAGTCAATTGGTATCAGATACCTTATTTTATAATAAAAATAGCGGTTTGGATATTCGTATTGCCAAATTAGATTCACACAATAATTATTACTACGGCATTAGAATTAAAGCTAAGATTATTATTAATGGGGTAGAACATGAAATAGGTGATGGAGGATTACTTAACTGGACTCAAAACTTATTGGCAAATAAAAAAGAACGTATGCTCACAATGGGGATAGGGATACAATTATTGCACTTATTTAAGAAACACGCAAGAGATTTATCAAGAGCACAAAATCTTCTTTAAAACAAAACCCGCTGATTTTTCGGGGTGTACCCGTCAAGAATAGGGGACAAAACCGCTTCAAAGCCGGTTCAAAGCCGGTTCAAAGCCGCTCGTGAACGTCTTTGAAACGTCTTTGTATCGAAGGTGAAACGTCTTTGTTCCCTTATTACTCCCTTATCTCCACGTGTTCTCTCTTGATTTACATCGAGTCTTCACGTTATCCCGTCCTGAAAAAGTTTACCGTAAACTTTAGTAAACCTACATCAGCACTATCCAGAATATCTTATTTCATTGAATCTTCTCCAAGTTCACTATTTTCACTCCAAAGAAACATCGCGAAATTTCAAGTGAAAACATTTACGATAGTACCACATCCCGACAATATCAGCCAAGAACCAGCCGACAGGCACCGCCCACCAGATACCCACCACTCCTATTGCCGGAATCGCAGACAAGACATAAGCCAAGACGACACGGGTTCCCAGCGAAATGACCGTTAAGACTACGGACATTCCCGGCTTTCTTATCCCCCGATAGAAACCGTATAACAAGAACAGACAGCCGATGCCACAATAGAAAGCCCCCTCGACACGCAAGTATTGAACCCCGATCGCGATAATCTCGGACTCTGTCGCGGGGACAAAAATAAGCATCAGAGGACGGGCGAAAATGAACACGAGCAAGGAAATAAAAAGACAGAACAACATTGTCGAAATGACCGCCACACGGATTCCCTCCCGGATACGCTTCGTCTTCCCTGCTCCAAAGTTTTGAGCGATGAAGGTTGAAAAAGCATTACCAAAATCCTGAACGGGCATATACGCGAACGAATCAATTTTCACCGCCGCGGCGAATGCCGCCATGACAGCGATCCCGAAACTATTGATTAAACCTTGCACCATCAGAATACCGAAATTCATCACGGATTGCTGCACGCAGGTCAACGAGGAATAAACGGCAATCTCCTTTACTGTCGCCCATTTCATCCGCATATCCTGACGGCGGATTCGAAATTCCGGGAATTTCTTTATCGCGTAAAGACAGAGCCCGACTCCCGACACGGCTTGAGCGACGACGGTAGCCCATGCCGCACCGCGAACACCCCAGCCAAACAAAAGAATAAACAACAAGTCAAGAACAATATTCAACACAACAGCGACAGCCAAGAACCATAACGGCACAACCGAGTTACCGATGGCACGCAACAGGCAAGCATAATAATTATAAATAAAAGTGAAACCTATCCCCCAAAAGATAATCCACAGATATTCCCGCATCAACGGGTACACGTCTTCCGGCACCTGCAACAATCTCATGATAGGATCAATCCAAACAAAAGCGATAATATTCAACAACAAAGTGACAGCCCCTATCAATACCAAGGCAACAAAAGCACTACGTTTCATCGCTTCCTTATTTCCCGAACCGTACTGAAGCGAAAAGACTACCCCGCTTCCCATGCACAACCCTAAAAGTACCGAAGTCAAGAAGATCATCAAGGCGTACGCAGAACCCACCGCCGCCAAAGCGTTTGCCCCGAGGAATTGCCCCACGATCAGGGTATCCGCGATATTATATAATTGTTGTAATAGATTGCCCAGTATCATGGGGACGGCAAACCATAATAATCCAAGAGATATATTGCCGGCTGTCAAATCACGAACCTCTTTTTTTATACCAATTGCCATACTCCCTTCCGAATACCGTTAATACATTTTTTTCAAGTTTCCCACAAAAGAAAAACCCTCTCAATCATTCGATTCAGAGGGTTTTCTTTCGATTTTTTTGTACCCAGGGCGGGAATCGAACCCGCACGTCTTTAAGGGACACTGGATTTTGAGTCCAGCGCGTCTACCAATTCCGCCACCTGGGCTTGAAGACGGGGACAAAAGTAGTGCTTTTCTGTCAAACTCCAAATATTATGACGTTTTTTTTACGAAAAAATGTCATAATATTTTTCAGCCCGGTATACGGCAGGATTCGGTTTTTCGATGAAAACGGGGCAAGATATAGTATAAGTCGATGTATTTTAACTACATTCGCGATAACGATATTTAAACAGATGAAAGCAGTTATTCGATTTATTCTTGCCCTATTATTTCTTGTCCCCGTGATGGCGCACGCGCAGCAAAAGGGAATCGTGAAGGGGCGCGTATTTGACAGTAAAAATAATGAACCGGTTCCTTTTGCCAACGTGGTGATCTGGAAAACGACCATAGGGACGGCGGCCGACGAGAACGGGTATTTCCGGATAGAAAATGTGCCGTTAGGATTCAATCGACTGGAAGTGAGCAGTGTCGGGTATAACACGAAGCTATCGGAAGAATTTATGGTTAACACGGCTTCCGAGCGCACGGTGAACGTGGAGCTGGAGGAGAGTTCGGTGAGCCTTGAACAAGTGACAGTGAAAGCCGATCCCTTCCGCAAAACGGCGGTAAGCCCGATGTCTTTGCAGCGCATCGGGATTGCCGAGATCGAGAAGAACCCCGGCGGGAACCGGGATATATCGAAAGTGCTGCAATCCATGCCCGGCGTGCTTTCATCCCCGGCTTTCCGCAATGACTTTATCGTGCGGGGCGGTGGTCCGAGCGAGAATCGTTTCTACTTGGACGACGTGGAATTACCGAACTTGAACCACTTCGCCACGCAAGGGGCTTCCGGTGGCGTGGTCAGTATCGTGAATATTGATTTCGTGAAAGAGGTGAACTTTTATTCCGGTGCTTTTCCGGCAGACCGGGGAAACTTGATGAGTTCGTTGCTCGACTTCAAACAAATATCCGGGAATCCGGATAAAATAAAAGTACGGGGAACTCTGGGGGCTACCGATTTCGGGGTATCGCTCGACGGTCCGCTCGCCCCGAAAACGACCTTTATCATGTCCGCGCGAAGGAGTTATCTCAAGTTCCTGTTCGACATGATCGGGTTGCCTTTTCTCCCGGTGTACAATGACGTACAGTTCAAGACGACAACGAATCTTTCCCCCAAAAGCGAATTGACGATTCTGGGTATCGGGGCTTACGACGTGAATAATTTGAATAAAAACATGAAAGATCCCGACGATGACCAGAAATACCTGCTCGATTATTTGCCGGAAAGCGTGCAATGGAGTTACACGCTGGGTGCCACGTACAAGTATTACGGGAAGCGTTGGAATCATCTTTTCGTGCTCAGCCGGAGCACGTTGCAAAACGAGATCGAGAAGTACAGCCGGAACGACAAGAGTCAACCGAAACTGGTGGACTATACCTCGGGAGAAACGGAAAATAAATTCCGCTTCGAGCACAATCGCCTGACGAGGCAAAACGTGAAACTGAATTTCGGGGCAGACATCGAGTACGCCACCTACAAGAACAAGACACAAAGGGAACTCTACACGCGAGGAGAGTTACAAAACATCCGCTACGACCGGAATTTCGAGTTTTTCAAATGGTCGCTGTTCGGACAAGCCAGTAAAAGTTTTTTCCTCGAACGCCTTTCCTTGTCGTTCGGGGCACGGGTAGACGGGAACAGTTACACGTCGGGCATGAGCAACCCGTTGAAACAGTTCTCCCCCCGCCTCTCCCTGTCCTACTCGCTCACGCCGGAATGGTTCGTCAACGCGAGTACGGGGCGTTACTATCAATTGCCTTCCTACACGACCATGGGATACGCGGACGAAAACGGGGAGCTCGTCAATAAACGGAACGGGGTGAAATATATCGCCACGAACCAATACGCGGCGGGAATAGAGTACCGTCCCGGAACCCGGACACAGATCACGCTGGAAGGTTTCTACAAGACCTACGACAAGTATCCCGTGTCGCTCGCCGACAGCATCGTGCTTGCCAACAAGGGGACGGATTACGTTGCCGTGGGTGACGAACCCGTGAAGTCGCTCGGCGAGGGACGGGCATACGGGGTGGAGCTCATGATACGCACACAAGAATTTTTCGGCATCGTGGCTTCTGCCGCCTATACCTATTTTTACTCGGAATTCAAACAGATGGATCACAACTTGCACCCGACATCCAAGTATATCCCCAGTAGCTGGGACAACCGTCATATCTTTTCGCTCACCGCCACCCGCAAACTGGGGCTTTGGGATGTCGGCATGAAATGGAGGTACACAAACGGGGCTCCCTTCACTCCTTACGACCGGGAAACGAGTTCACTGATCGTAGCGTGGGATGCCAAGAAGCAACCTTATCTCGATTACTCTCGTTTTAATAGCGAACGGGCATCCTCGTTCCATCAACTGGATATTCGGGTTGACCGGAGCTTCTATTTCAAGAAATGGTCGCTTATCTTGTATGCCGACATACAAAATATATACAACCACAAGACGAAAAGCCCCGATCTCCTTGTCCCGGAAGAGGACGCGAACGGAAGCTACCGGGTAGACCCCGATCGTCCGGGGCACTACCTGATGCGATATATAAAAAATGACACGGGGACATTACTTCCCTCTGTTGGCATAATTGTTGATTTCTAAAGTAAAATAAAATATAAGCCGATTATGAAAAACATTATTTTTGATTTAGGAGGAGTGGTAGTCGAATGGAACGGTGAACGAGTAATCGACTCATTTAAAGGGAATCCGATGTTGATCATGAACATCAAAAACAAGGGATTCTTCAAAGACTATTGGACTCAATTCGACAAAGGAATTCTCGGGCGAGAAGAACTCGTGAACAAAGTATCCGTGCTCACCGGAATATCCGCCAAAGAATGTGATGCTTTCGTGGAACACGTGAAACGCTCGCTGGTACCGATTCCCGAAACAGAAGCGTTAATCAGGCTATTGTCCGCGCAAGGCTACAAACTGTATTGTCTATCCAATATGTCGCTCGACTTTTACGAGTATCTCAAGACGCGGGAAGTGTTCAACTATTTCGACGGGCAGATTATCTCGGCGATAGAACACATGGTTAAACCGGACAGGGAGATTTACGAGTTGATATTGAAACGATATCACTTGAAACCGGAAGAATCACTATTCATAGATGATCTTGCCGCGAATGTCAAAGCCGCACAGGCTCTCGGCATTAACACGGTACATTTCTCGGATAAACAGAAAGGGTACAAGGAAATCAGGGAGAGGTTGGGGAAAAAGGTTTCAAATTTTTCTTCCTGATAAAGTAATAAAAACGACAACAGAGCATAATGCCGGTCAGGGTGAGCCCGAGAGGATAACCCGTCCAAACCCCTTCAATACCCCAATCCAGAACGAAGCCGCAAATGTAAGAAACGGGCAAAGCGACCACGAAGTAGCCGATAAAGGAAATGACAGCCATAGAAGTCACATCCGAAACGCCTCGCAGGGCATTGGCAAAGATAATTTGCAGACTGTCGCCGAATTGGTAAAAAACGAGGATCACCATCAACACGGCAACCAAGTCTACCACCTCTCCCGATGAAGTATATACCAGTCCGATATGTCCCCGTACCGACAGGAAGAATATGGAAACGGTCAAAGCCAACAAAGCTAACAAGTGGATTCCCGCCATGGTTGCCCGTTTCACGCTCGCGATATCTCCCCTACCGTAAAAGTTACTTACCCGTATCGAAACCGCAGACCCGACACCATAATACACCATAAATCCAAGGGTGGATATAGAGGCTACCACCTGATGCGCCGCCAAAGCGACCGTGCCCAGCCAACCGATCATTACCCCGCTGATGCTGAATAACGCTGTTTCCATCCCCATTTGCAAACCGACCATGATTCCCATACGATTCAGCACCCGCAAGTCTCCCGAATTATACGCTGTCCGACGATACCCCACCAAATAACGACGATAGGACAAACGCCGGAAAAACAAGACGGCGAACGCGACAAACATGAATACCCGGGATGCCAGCGTGGATATTCCCGCTCCCGTTAAGCCGAGTGCCGGAAGCCCGAAAGTCCCGTAAATCAGAATCGTGTTCCCGATAATATTCAGCACGTTGGCGGAGAGCATGATCCACATGGAAGTCTTCGTGTCCGTGATGCCGTCGGCAAATTGCTTGAAGCTGTTGAACATCATCACGAAAACCAACGAGGCTAACTGTAACAGGAAATAAGGCCGAATGAGCGGCAGTAACTCTTCCGGCTGTCCCATGCGATGAACATTCAAGAAAACCACTCCCATGATCAACGAGAGCAACACCCCGATCATCAAATTAGCCAACAGACTGTTGCGCAAAAGACCGCCTACCCGGAACTTATTCCCCCGACCGAAAAATTGCCCGATCAAAGGAGTCAACCCGTATGAGAAACCCAAGCCGAAAAGAATCGGGATATTGAACACGCTATTCACGAACGAGGAAGCCGCCAGATCAGCCGTACTGAAATGTCCCACCATAATATTATCCACCAACCCGACCACGACAACCCCTAGCTGTCCCAACACGATAGGCACGCCTATCTTAACCGTTTCCGAGTAATGCCGCCCGTATTTCCGTAACCAATTGCTCATGCTGTCCGTTTGAAAACACAAAAATAGAGATATATCCCAAAATATTCTAACTTTGCCCCGAATGATTGTTTCAATTTATAAGGCAAGACTCTGACAGGCGATTTTGAAAAAAATATTTAACCGTTGTCACCCGCGGGTGAATATTATTTGTCTCAAATGTAGGGATGGTATGTGAACAATGAAGATTAAAAAGACAAAAAGAGATGGAGGAAGAGACTAACATGCATTTATTCTCGACAGATGAACGTAGCAAACAACTGTTTACCACGTTTTATCCCGCGTTATGTCTTTTTGCCAACCGCATCTTGAATAATTTTGACGAGGCCGAGGATATCGTTCAAAATGTTTTCATTACCTTGTTACATAAAAAGGTGAAAATAAACAAAATAAACTCACTCAAAGCCTACCTTTACAGTTCGGTACATAACGCTTGTATTAATCACTTGAAGCATCAAGCATATATCACTGAAAAAATGAAAGACTTCGAGCAAGAAGTCTATGAAGAAAACAGTTACCTGCTTCAGCGAATCGAAAGCGAGATTATGGAAGAAATATTCAGTACCATCGAGAAACTTCCGGAAGAATGCCGGAAGGTCTTCAAACTAAGCTACATCGACGGTATGGAGGTTTGTAAAGTTGCCGAAACCCTTCAGATCTCAGAAAACACGGTGAAAACCCAACGCCTGAGAGCACGCAAATTCTTGAAAGAAAATTTAAAAGACTTGTTCCCCTTATTAGTCATTATTTTTCCTTGTTTTTAAAAATCTTCGAAAAAATAATACCCTCTGTCACCCGCGGGTTCAATTCTTTTGTCTTAAGGATAAAAGACGCCATAAAATGAGAAAAGAATCCGACATACAGAAAATTTCCGAACTGATCTTGAAACAGATGAGGCAGGAAATCACGGAAGAAGAAAAACTCTTTCTCGCCAATTGGTTGAAACAATCGAATAAAAACCAAGAATTATACGTTCGTATACAAAACGAAAACTATATACTGGAACAATATCGATTGAAACAAACGATTGACACGGACAAGGCATGGAAACACGTGACTTCCTTTCCCCGAAGACGCGTATCCCGCTATTTCGGGTACGCGGCAACCATTCTCCTTCTTCTCGGTACCTATTTTATTTACCGGATAGAAAGCCGCACGGAAATAAAGCCAAAAGATGTAGTTGCCATGAAACCGATTCAACCGGGAGTGGGCAAAGCCACCCTCATCGTGTCGAACCGGGAAGAGATACAATTGCACAAGAACTGCCAACTTGAATTAACGGATAATTCCGGGACAAAATACCGGAATGATTCTGCCACGTTATATTACCAAACCGGAACACCCGAGAATACAACCGCCCAAACGGATAATATCCATACCTTGGTTATCGGCAGAGGGGGAGAATACAGCGTCATGCTGGCGGACGGGACGAAAGTACATCTAAATTCCGATTCCAAACTCCGGTATCCGGTTACTTTCACGCGATCCGAACGCCGGGTGTATCTCGAGGGAGAAGCCTATTTTGAAGTCAGTCGGGATGAGCGACACCCGTTTATCGTGGAAGGAAAAGATTTTGCCGTACAGGTACTCGGTACAAGTTTCAATATATCCAACTACAAGGATGATGACGTGTCGCGGGTCGTGTTGCTGGAAGGTAGTGTACAAGTTAAAAAAGCAAACAAAAACTATAAACTGAAACCCGACGAAGCCCTCGAAATAAGCGGGGACGACATCAGCATCAAAAAAACAAACGCCAGAAACGCCATATCGTGGAAAAATGATAAATTTTATTTCTCCAACGAACGGCTGGAAGTCGTCATGATGAAATTGGCAAGGTGGTATGATGTGAACCTGTTCTACACGAATCAAACCATTAAAGATTACCACTTCACGGGTTTCATTCCCAAATATGCCGATATCACAAAAGCATTCCGCGTGTTGGAACTGACCGCTGATGTAAAATTTGAGGTAAAAGATCGAACAGTGACTATTATGAGGATATAATAATACAAATTAAATAGCTTATTATTAATTATTTATTGATTCGAAACACGAATCAATTCGGGTGTTGTGTGCATAAATCACACGTATGTAAAAACTTAAAAAAATTACCATGAAGTACAAATTGTTATTATTGCTCTGTTTTTTCACAGTAGCGTTCTTAACTGAAACAGAGGCTTCTGCCAGAAAGAAAAAGAAAGAAACGGCAAAAACTCCTGTCAAAAAAGAAAGTGCTTACGACAAGCTCTTTAAAAAAGACCACACACAAGCAAAAGGACTCATCAATTTACATCGGGTCGATAATAAATTGTATTTTGAACTTCCCCTTCAACTTTTGGGAAAAGACATGTTACTGGGATCGACCGTAACGGAAATCAGTGATAACGGGGATGCCATCGTGGGACAAAAACCCAAAGAGCCGTTGCACATACAATTTACCATGATCGATTCCACGATTCAATTAAGGCAAATTTTCAATTATTCGATCACACGCCCTGAAGATAAAAACATTGCCAATGCCATCGAGAAAGCCAACATCGGGGCTATTATCGGGGTTTACAAGGTTGAAGCCTACAACCCGGACAGTACGGCGGTGGTCTTCGATATCACCAAATTGTTCGTGGGTGATAACAAAGACCTCGAACCGATCGATGATTACGGTGCCAATACTTACGGGGGATATCTGGTCAGAAGCAGCCGCTTCCAGCAAGACAAATCTTTCCTCGGGGAAATCAAGGCATTCGAGGATAATGTCCTCGTGAGGAGCCACCTCTCTTACGAGTGTGATATCCGCGGAGGACAGAACTATTACGAATACAAAAAACCGCTTACGGTAGTAGCAACCCGGAGTATCGTACTCTTGCCGGAAATCCCAGCGAGACCCCGTATCGCGGATCCGCGAGTGGGAATATTCCCGACCATTAAAATCCAATACACGAACACCGACAACAAGGCTGTTAATGTTTTTTACGCCAACCGTTGGAGACTGGAACCATCGGACGAGATCGCCTTCAAAAAAGGACAACTCGTGGAACCGAAAAAGCCGATTGTTTTCTACATCGACGATAATTTCCCGGATATGTGGAAAAAATACATCCACATGGCAGTAGAGGACTGGAATCTGGCATTTGAAAAAATCGGTTTTAAAAAAGCTATCATCGCCAAGGATTTCCCGAAAGACGATCCGGAATTTGACCCGGACAACTTGAAATATTCCTGCGTACGTTATGCCCCGACATGGATGGCTAACGCGATGGGACCGTCATGGACAGACCCCAGAACAGGAGAAATCATTAACGCATCGGTATATATCTATCACAACTTGATCAGCTTACTGTACAACTGGCGCTTTATCCATACCGCCGCGGCTGATCCGGATGTACGTTACAAGATTCTCCCCGAGCAAGTTATGGGTGAGGCCATTCGATACGCGAGCCGTCATGAAGTGGGGCACTGTCTTGGTTTCATGCACAACATGGCAGCCTCGGCTTCCATTCCGGTCGAAAAACTGAGAGATCCCGAATTTACACAAAGGTACGGTACCACGGCATCCATCATGGACTACGCCCGTTTCAATTATGTCGCACAACCCGGCGATAAAGAAAGAGGCGTGAAATTAACCCCGCCGATTCTGGGAGAATACGATTATTTCCTCATCAAATGGAGTTATTCTCCGCTTTTAGACGCCAACTCTCCCGAAGAGGAAACGACAACATTAAACCAATGGGTGCGCAAAAAAGCCGATGACCCGATGTACAGGTACGGCAAACAACAAATCTGGACACATTATGACCCTAGCTCTCTGTCCGAAGATTTAGGCGACGACGCCATGATCGCGTCCGAATACGGTATCAAGAATTTGAAATACATCCTGTCGAACTTGAATAACTGGTTTACCGACAGCGACAAAGACTACAAGCACAGATTCTCTTTGTACAACGAGATAGTACAACAATACGTGAGATACTTGAATCACGTGTATGCCAATATCGGCGGTATTTACCTGACGGAAAGATACGAGGGAGATCCTCGTCCGAGCTATGAAGCCGTGCCGAAAGAGAAACAAAAACGAGCATTACAATTCATGATGGCACAAGTGAGAGATATCGACTGGATCGAAAATAAAGATTTGTTGAAGAATTTCACGCTTATCGGTTCCCCGAGTTCGGACATCCAATCCGAAGTAGTTTCCCGCATCGTGGACGGGGTAAGCAAACTCCCCCTCTGCGTGGCAAAAACAGATAAAGATCCCTATACCCCGGAAGAATACCTGAACGAGATTTATAACTTCGTGTGGGCTACAACACTAAAAGGCGGAAAAACCCAAGTGGCAGATCGTAAGTTACAAGACGCTTTCGTTTCCGCATTAATCAGCAAAAGTAGCGGTTCCGGTTCCGGCGGCAGCATCACGATCGGGATTACAGACGCCTTCAAAGCGATCGAAGTTCCCGAATATATCAAACAAAAAAGCATCGAGGATTACGGACACGCCGCACTTGAATATGCCGCTCCTCAAGAAGCTAACGACAACGGAGAGGTCAGCGGATTCGGGTTCCTGCAAGCCGTTAATTACACGACTTCGCCTTCCGTGTCACACATCTATTACGGGATGTTGCTAAAAACCAAGAACCTGTTGGAAAAGAACATAAATCATCCCTCGCTGGAAACCAGAAATCATTACCAATTATTGTTGCGTCGGATTGACAAAGCGATGAAATAGCCTGTAACCTTTTTAGTAATGATAAAAAAAATTGATATGAACAAGATAATGACTCTTCTCATCATTTGCTTCTTGATACCGACACTCGGTACGCAAGCCGCAACGAGAAAGAAGAAAGAGAATAAAACAGAACAGAAGAAGCAAAGCGAATACGACAAACTGTTCAATACACCCGCGTGCAAGACGGTAAAGGGCTTGATCACGTTACACAAAATCGACGGCAAGGTCTATTTTGAATTTCCGTTCTCGTTATTCGGGAAGGAAATGTTACTCGGTTCGACCGTCGAGGAGATTAGCGACAACACGGAAGCACTGGTGGGACAGAAGCCGCACAGACCTCTGCATATCTACTTCACCAAAATAGACACGAACGTACAAATGCGCTATGTTTACAACGCTTCGGTCACCAACGCCAAGGACAAAAACATTCAAGAAGCCATCGACAAAGGAAATATCGGTGCTATCGCAAAAATGTTCCCGGTCAAATGCTGGAATAATGATAAATCGGCGGTCGTGTTCGACGTGACAGACTTCCTCGTAAGTGATTTATACGAGATCGATCCTTTCGACCCGTACAGCGCAAGTACCTACGGCGGTTGGATTCAGCGTATCACGAACTTCAAAAAAGACCGTTCGTTTATCGGCGATATCATGGCTTTTGAAGACAACGTATCAATCAGCAGTCACCTTTCCTTCGGGGTAACCATGAGAGCCCTCGGCATGTTCGAGTACCAAACGGACAAACCGTTCTCCGCCCTCGTGAAACGCTCCTTAATCCTATTGCCGGAGAAACCGATGCAACCCCGGATTCTAGACCCGCGCATCGGGGTTTTCTACACGGGGAAAATGAAATTCACGAATGACGACAATGGTTCGGACGTCGTTTACTACGCCCACCGCTGGAGAGTTGAACCCAAGGACATGGAAGCCTACAAGAGAGGAGAGCTTGTAGATGTAAAACAACCGATTATCTTCTACATCGACCCGAATTTCCCGCAAATGTGGATGAAATACATCCGCATGGGAGTGGAAGACTGGAACCGTGCTTTCGAAGAAATCGGATTAAAGAATGTCGTACAGACCAAAATGTTCCCCGTTGACGATCCCGAATTTGACCCGAACAATATTAAATACACCTGTATCCGTTATGCTCCCATTCCCGTGGAAAACGCCATGGGTCCCTCTTGGGTAGACCCAAGAAGCGGGGAGATTCTGAACGCTTCCGTGTACATCTATCACAATCTCGTGAGTCTTCTTTACACGTGGAGAATGTTGCAAACGGCAGCCGTAGACCCGAGCGTAAGGCAGATCACCTTGCCGGAAGAGGTCATGGGTGACGCCATCCGCTACGTCGCACGTCATGAAGTGGGACACTGTTTCGGGTTGATGCACAATATGGCATCCTCTAATGCCTTCCCCACGGACTCTTTGCGTTCCGCCACCTTCACGCAGAAATACGGCACGACTCCTTCCATCATGGATTATGCCCGCTTCAATTACGTGGCACAACCGGGGGACTTGGAAAAAGGGGTAAAACTCACACCGCCTATCATCGGACAATATGATTACTACGCCATAAAATGGATTTACAAGCCTATCCCCGAGGCGAAAACCGCAGAAGAGGAAGTTCCGACGCTGGACAGATGGATCAGTGAAAAAGCCGGAGATCCTGTTTACAGGTACGGGAAACAGCAAATCATGTCCCGGTATGATCCGAGTGCCTTGGAAGAAGACTTGGGTGACGATGCCATCAAGTCCGCCACCTACGGTTTGAAGAATTTAAGATACGTCATGGAGAACTTGAACGAATGGGTTGCAGCGTCGGACACTGACCTCTCTTTCAGAAATCAGATGTATTATGCCATTCTGAATCAATTCAGAACCTACATGGGACACGTCACTCCTATCATCGGTGGTATCTACCTGAACGAGAAATACGAGGGCGATCCGCGACCGACTTACCAGTCCGTACCGAAAGCAGAACAAAAGCGGGCTTTACAATTTCTGTTGCAATTACAGGAAGATATGTCGTGGCTGGATAACAAAGAAATGCTCAAAAATATCCCGATTATCGGTAATCCCGGAGTGCTTTTCCAGCAAACACTGATCAGCAATCTTATCAGCAACGCTTCCGGCTTAGGGCTATGCATCTCGAAATCAGAAGATCCATACACGGAAGAGGAGTACTTGCAGGATATATACGATTACATTTGGAAACCCACACAAAAAGGTGTCACGCTGAAAAGCCGGGAACGGGAAGCACAATTGACTTTCGTGAAGAGCCTAATCAAAGAATCCAAACTGGATGCCGGAAAAGGCAAGGCAAGAGGCAGTATGAATATCACGGATAACTTGACGCTGGATCAATGGCTGGATCAAAAGATGTTCCAACTCTACGGTTATGTCCCGGAACAAGCAAAATTATCTGCCGACAGCCCGGAACCGGTGCAAGGCGTTGGATTCCAAAGACGGGTAAAAGCGGAATTTCCAAGTATCGCGCACGTGTATTACAATGTTTTGATGAAGACCAAACAACAATTGGAAAAAGCCAAGAACACGGGTAATACCGAAACCCGTAATCATTACGCTTTACTACTGCATCAAATCAACCAAGCTCTCAAAAAAGATTGACAAATAACAGGACGAGAGACCCGAAAAACAGTCTCTCGTCCCTATCTAATTTAATTACAAACATAACAATAGCAAACATGGAAAAAGAGTGTCATCTAAAACAGTTGCTATGCAAGGGGCTGCTAATTCTTTGCCTGCAACTTTTCGTTACCTTGTCCATCTCCGGGGAAAACCTGTACGGACAACAGCACAAAGTAGTGACGGTCAACTTGAAAAACGTAACGTTACTCCACGCGCTGGAATATCTGACAAACGTGGTCGGATGCGAGATTCTCTACAATCACGAACAAGTCAGGTCGGATAAAAAGTTTGACTTGGAAATGACAGACAAAACACTGGAAGAGGTTTTGAATAAATGTCTGGAAGGTACAAGCCTGACATACAAGATCGTGGATAATGTGTTCGTGTTGACCAACCGCACCAAAGAAGAGGAGAAAGCGAAAGAGATAAAAGGTGTCGTTGTAGACGTCAAGGGCGACTCCATCCCGGGTGTTACCGTCATGATCAAAGGAACTACTATCGGAACGAGTACCGATGCAAAAGGTCTGTTCAAAATGACCATTCCCGCCAACTTGAAAGATCTTACGCTCGTTTTCACCTATGTCGGCATGGAAACTCAAGAGGTCCAAGCCGGTAACAAGACAACCTTCAGAATTGTTTTGAAAGAAAAAGAGGAAAGTTTGGACGAAGTTATTGTTACGGGATATTCCAACATCAAAAAATCAAGTTTCACGGGAAGTGCCGTACAATTGAAGAAAGAAGATATCTTGAAAGTGTCCAAACGAAACGTTATCGCCGCACTGTCTACCTACGATCCTTCATTACGAATCATCAAAAACAATGAATGGGGTTCCAACCCGAACAAAGTTCCCGAGTTTTACATTCGCGGACGTTCCAGTATCGGGACAAAAGCACTGGATAAACAAGCGTTGGAAAATAACCCGAACACTCCTACTTTCATCATGGACGGCTTCGAAGTAACGGCAGAGAAAGTGTACGACATGGACCCGGAAAGAATTGAAAGTATCACGATCCTCAAAGACGCTGCCGCAACCGCCATGTACGGTTCCCGCGCTGCCAACGGAGTGATTGTAATCACAACGGTAGCCCCCAAGCCGGGTGAGATCCGTGTAGATTATTCCATGGTCGGCACCCTCGCCATTCCCGACCTGTCCGACTATAATCTTATGAATGCGGCAGAAAAACTGGAAGCAGAACGGCTTGCCGGATACTATGACGAACTTTCGGCACAAAACACGTATTACCAGAAACTGGAAGACGTTGCCCGGGGAGTTGACACCTACTGGATCGGTCAACCTCTCCGTAACTCCTTCAGCCACAAACACAGCATATACATTCAAGGTGGTGTGGAAAGTATTCGTTTCGGGCTGGATCTTTCCTACAACAACAATGACGGAGTTATGAAAGGATCTTTCCGGGATAATATGGGAGCCGGACTAACCTTGGATTATAGATATAAGGATCTACAGATTAAAAACTATATAGCCTACAAATCCAACAAATCCAAAGAATCTCCTTACGGGAACTTTGCAGATTACACGAGACAGTTACCCTATAACGAAATGAAAGATTCCTACGGCAATTATAGTAAAACACTCAAATGGGGAGATTTTGATAAAACCAATCCTCTATACGAGGCCACTCTTGGCAACTATGACAGATCGTCCTATAATGAATTACAAGATAATGTAGGTATCAACTGGTATATTATTGACGGACTACAAATAAAAGGTACTTTCGGCGTAACCAAACAATGGACAAAATCTGACGTTTTCGTGGATCCCCTGTCTCAAAAATCCCAAAATTCAAGTGACCCGTACAATTTATTAAGAGGTTCATTAACAAGATCCAGAGGGAATTTCTTAAGTTGGGATCTATCCGTCATGTTAATTTACAACCGTCAATTACATAAACACAATATAAACGCTACATTAACTTATAACGCCAGAGCTCAAGAAACAGATTCGGAAAGAAGCGAATACAGGGGATTCCCTTCCAGCGATCTGGTATCTCCGGCCTATGCAAAAGAAATCTATCAGAAGCCCACTTTCGCGGACAACGCAACCCGGAATATCGGTTTCCTCGCTTCTGTAAACTATGACTACAATAACATATACGCTCTTGACTTGACGTATCGTCTGGATGGTTCCTCGGAATTCGGAGACAAGAAAAGATGGGGTTCTTTCTATTCCGGTGGTGCAGCCATAAACATTCATAATTACGATTTTTTAAAAGGGAACAAAGTCCTCACCCTATTAAAAATCCGAAGTAATTACGGGCAATTAGGTACTGCTAATTTTGCTCCTTACGAGGCATCTACCCGTTATCTGGCCAATCTTGACAATTGGTACAGTTCCGGGTACGGTGTTTCCCTCATCGCTTTAGGAAACCAAAATCTGGTGTGGCAAAAAACAAATTCTTTAGACCTTGGTATCGAATTTGAGCTATTTGACGGACTTTTCTACGCGAAAGCATCGTGGTATAACAAACAGACGGTAGATATGGTAAATGATGTTACTATTCCTTCTTCTGCCGGTTTCAATTCTTACAAAGAAAATCTCGGAAAGCTTGAAAACAAAGGATTTGAAATTGATGTAAGAAGTGATTTTGTCAGAACGAAAGATTGGGCTGCCTCCGTGTTTTTAAATCTTTCGCACAACAAAGGTAAATTGAAAAAGATATCAAACGCATTGCAGGAATACAACGACAAGGTGAACTCTCACTATGACGATTATTATTCTACCCCGGACGAGGAATTGATGAAACCCTTGTTAAAATACGAAGAAGGTCAATCACTGACAGCTATCTGGGGAATGCGATCTCTTGGAATCGATCCGACAAACGGAAAGGATATGCTATTGAACAGAGACGGTAGCATCACTTACGACTACACGGCAGAAAACCAAATCGTACTGGGAGATACGGAACCCGATGCGGAAGGTAATTTCGGTTTAAATTTACGTTATAAAGGTTTCACCTTATTCACTTCATTCAAATTCCAATTCGGGGCACAAAGCTACAACTCCACGTTGGTTTCAAAAGTTGAAAATGTCAACCTGCAATATTATAACGCGGATAAACGCGTATTGTATGACCGTTGGCATGAAATCGGGGATATTGCAAAATACAAAAGCATCAAAGATTACAGTGAAACAACAAGACCGGTTTCCCGCTTCGTGCAGGACGATAATTGGCTGGAACTGACTTCACTCACACTAGGATACGATTTCAGCGAACATGCATGGATGAAAAAAGCCCGTTTAAAAACGTTACGTGTTGAATTCAACATGAATGATTTGATGCATGTTTCTTCAATAAAGCAGGAGAGAGGACTTTCTTATCCTTTCGCTTATAACATGGGATTCTCATTAAAAATCGGACTTTAATCTAATAAAATACATGACCATGAAAAAAATAATATATATCGCCCTTTGCCTAATAGGATTCTCCGGTTGCGACAACTGGCTGGATGTTTCGGCTTCAGACCAGATTAAAGAGAGTCAATTGTTTGAAAACGGGAACGGTTTCAGAAGTGCTTTACTAGGCATATACCAGAATCTTTCAACAGAAGATCTTTACGGTAAAAATATGACGTGGGGATTCATGGATTGCCTCGGACAACTATACGATCCCAAAGCAATAACATTAAACGGTGGTGAACTGGTTCAAGCCCAAAATTACGCATTTGAACATAGTGCCGTCAAACCCGTTATTACTAAAATATGGGAATCCATGTACAACTGCATAGCGAATTGCAACAACGTAATCACAAACATAGAACACGCAAGCCCATCTATCTTCGAGTATAAAGAAGAAGAAAAGAATATGATCTTGGGAGAGGCTCTAGCCTTACGCGGATTTATGCACTTCGACCTGCTCAGATTGTTTGCCCCGGCGCCCAAGGCAGGAGCTTCCGGAACATATATTCCCTACTGCACCTCGTACCCCGAAATTCGGAGTCCTAAACTTTCGGTAGATGACTTTTTAAAATTAGTTATCGAAGATTTGGAAAAAGCCCAAGACTTAACGGCTAAATTCGACACGCTGCCGGATAATATAAAAGCTATACAAGACGCTTTTTATAGAGTAGGGAAAGCAAATTATTTCCAAGAAAGAGGTATTTTCTGGAGTTATCGCGGGACACGCATGAATTACATGAACGTAACCGCGTTACTGGCAAGAGTCTACATGTACTCCGGACAAATTGACAAGGCGTATGAAGAAGCGAAATACTTACTAGATTTCGAAGGATTGGAATATCCGTCATATAGTTCAAGTTATGACGGAAACTCCAAAAGTAGGGAAGATATCATTCTGGCTTTTTTCAACAAAAATGTTACCGAGATATTTAAACCATGGACAGGTGAAAACGGTTATCTGAAAATCCGGAATGTAGAAGATTTATTCGAAGGCGAAACTACCGACCGCCGCTATTCAAAAATGACAACGGAAATAGCCAAAGGTACCCGGATTTCAGCCAAATATGTAGGTTATGAAGACCCTTCTAAAGAAAGAGATAACGGTCCGCTCATTCCCGTCATAAGAAAAGCCGAAATGTATTATATCGCTTGCGAATATTTTTTGCAACACAAAAAAGTGGATGAAGCAAAAGCATTACTGGCCGAATTGCGAGAAGAACGCGGTAACGGAAAACCTCTTCCTGAATTATCCGAAAGTCAATTTATCGAAACGATGCTTTTAGACGCAAGACGAGAGTTAATGAGCGAAGGACAACTTTTCTTCCTGTATAAATATTATAATCTTCCTATTTGGGATGGCAAGACAAACCCGGCAATCACCGCCAAGTTCGTATTACCCGTTCCCGCCAGTGAAAATATCTAATTCATAAAATTACCGATTATGAAAAAATATCTTGTAATACTCATTTGTCTGTTCACGATATGCAGTTGTACAGAAGAAGAATCACCCTATTATGAAGGCGGGCATTACATCTATTTCCGCAACAGCTACACCTCGGATAGTATTGAAATGTCATTCTTTTTCTATCCCGGGCAGGATAAAGTACCCGTGTGGTTAAAACTCGAATCCGGAGGGGATATCTTTACAAAGGATGTACCTGTCAAATTCTCCGTGGATAAAGATTTGTCAACCGCGGCAGAAGAAGATTACGACCTCCCGACAGATGCCGTATTCCACGCCGGACACCAGAAAGATTCCACACAACTATTCTTGAATTACACGCCCAAACTGGATGACAAAAGATTTAAGCTCGTCGTGAATCTGGATGCATCCGACGCTTATACCCCGGGACCGAAATTATACCGGAAAGCCGTAATTATTTTTACAGCCATTCCCTCTCGTCCCGAATGGTGGGATTCTGACATTGAAAAAGTTTATCTCGGCAAGTATTCTGATCTCAAGTACGAAACACTCATGAGCGTCACGAAAGTTTCTGATTGGTCCAATCTTGAATCGCCCGAAAAACGGGCATTGGCACTACAATTCAAATACTACCTGCAAAAGTGCGCGGAAGACCCTGAAATAGGTCCCGTTTTAGATGAAGACGGTCGACCGATGACTGTAACTGTAATTGGATAAATAAAAATAAGACTATGAAAAAGATATATATTTGGATTTTATCATTGTCTGTCCTGATTTTAGGATGTATGGATGATAAAGGTAATTATAGCTATTCAGAACTGAACAAAATCACGATAGATAATATCGCATGGAGCAACAGTATTAACTATGGAGATCCCTTGAACATAACTCCCGAATTATCTTTCTCTCTCGATAGCGTCAATGTAAGTTTAAGTTACGAATGGATTGTCAACGGTGTGGTTATAGATAGTACCTCTCCCGAACTCCATATCGAAAGTTTCAAAGAATTTGTCGGAAACCGGCGTTGTTATTTCCGCGTGGAAGATAACAGCACGGGTATGAAATACACGGCAGAATTCATGGTAAATGTTTCCGGCACATATCAAGCCGGTTGGCTTATATTATCGGAAAAAGATAACAAATCCTACCTCTCCTATGTCAAAGAACAAAAGAAAGAGGATGACGATGGCAATCTTATTGAAATCGTATACGGAGAAGAAACCGATGTCTACAAAAATGTCAACGGAACCGATCTTGGCTCCGAACCGATAAAATTACTCGAACATTGGAGCTCAAACTATTCGTCCATTGGAGAGATCCTAGTGTTACAAAAATCCGGTTCCGTGGAATTAGACGGTAGTGCCCTCACGAAGGCTGTTGACACGGAGCTGGAATTCCTTGGAGAAACATATCCCGCCAATTTCGTACCTAAGGATGCCCTTTATCCCGAAATATGCGGTTACTTGCTTTCCGAAGACGGAAATGTATACAGTCGTCGGAATGATGTCCCAAAAGAATATCATTCGGGACGCTTCATGGCGGAACCAATGCGGGCAAGCGGCGGCATGCGTATCAGCCATTTCATCCCGACCTTATATTTGAATAGCAAATGTATACTCATGTTTGACGAACTCAATCATCGCTATTTAGCCTGCATGGATACGGATTACGAACCCAAATTATGCGGGGAACCCACCGTTATCTCGCATAAAGATTATCCCGACGATTTTTCCGACCTTAATAATATGACACGGGAAATTGTATTTGCGGCAAGCTATGAAAACCCGGATCCTTGGGCTGACTATGAAAACAGCGTATTTTCAATTTTGTATGACAGAACTGAAAACCAATACTATATGCAGAATTTCGGCATAGGTGCTGTATGGTATACAGGAGCAATCAACATCGCTCCCGACTACGAAATACCTTTCCCGGACGGAGATATGTTGAACGGAAATAATGTTTTCGCCATTTCCCGGAAAACTCCTTATTTCTTCTTTTCAGCAGGAGCCAATCAAGAGAAATTATACTGGAGAGATATGAATGATAAAACCGGAAAAGCACACCTTTTCGACATTGACTTTGAAGGGCATAGCATCACTTCAATCGCAGTTGCCATGAACGGCGACAGAATAGGCGTCGGTCTGGACAATGGAATATTTTACCTCATTGACGCAACAGATGTAGGAATCTGGAAAAGCAATGTTCTATATAAAACAAAGAACGACATGGGTAAAATAAAACATGTTATCTTTAAAAGCGGAGCAAGAAGCGTATTCATGTGGGGCGAAGAATAGATAAAAACTCTGTCCGTCACCGGCTTTCTTTATAAACAAGAACCGGCGGCGGACAGCCCTCAATCTTAAATCTAAAATTTAAAATCGTAAATCACATATACCCTTTCTCCTTCAACATCCCCTGTATCTTCATCGCGATCTGCATTCCCCATTGTTGCCCTACTTTCATACTTTCGGACATGATTCCCGGTTGTGCGGCAGCCATTTTCTTACCCACGGGTGTTTCATAGAATTTGATAATACCTTCCAAATCAGCCTGTGTCAGGTGTTTCGAATAAACCGGAGCCAACATACCGACAACATCGTCCATGATGGTTTTCATAATTTCCGCCTCGGCTGTTTTCCAAAATTCCTCGGGTACATTCGGCAATTGTTGCTTCATCATGGCAAACATTTGCGGAACGACCATTTTGAACGTAGCATCACCGCCGGAAACGGTGATCATCTTTTTCAACGTCTCTACATATTCTTTTGAAGGTTGGGTCTGAGGAGCTTTTGCCTCCGCGACATTCCACAAACACAAGGATAATGCGATTAATAACAAAATTCTTTTCATATTCTTTTAATTTTTAAATAGTGTAACAAAGGTATCTTTTTCATATAAAATTCATACCTTGCAGACTGAAAAATAAAGAGCTGACCTATGAAATATGTATTTACACTTGTTGTATCCCTATTATTAGCATGCGGAACGTTATTCGCGAACGGGCCGTTATTACAGAAATTACAGCAAATCACAGAGATATCCGATATACGGGAATTAAAAGTTCCTCCCTATAGCGAATATTACGAGTTTTGGTACGAACAACCGATCGACCATAACAATCCCGCGAAAGGCACATTCAAACAACGGGTGTTGCTCGGGCATCGGGACTTCAAAGCGCCCATGGTGGCAATCTTGGAAGGATACGGGATATATTCTCCCACCGAAAGCGAGTTATCGCAATTATTCAAGACAAACCAACTCACGATAGAACACCGTTTCTTCAACAACAGCAAGCCCGCCGGGGAAACTCCTTGGTCGGACTTGACGCTGAAACAAGCGGCTACCGACCAACACGAGATCATCCAAAGTTTGCGCCAAAAGGTATACCCCGACACGAGATGGATATCAACCGGTATCAGCAAAGGCGGACAGACCACCGTCTACCACCGTTACTTCTACCCGGAGGACGTGGAAGTCAGCGTACCTTATGTTGCCCCGATTAACCTAGAGAAAGTGGACCCCCGTTTAGAGAAATTCCTTTCTAAACTCGGCGATACCCCGGAAAACAGACATTTGCTCGAAGGTGGCGGTAAAGAAACCAAATGGCAAATCTTCGATTTCCAGAAAAAATGTTTCGAGAACCTCAACAAATTATTACCCATGCTGGAAGAAACGGCACGTTCAAGAGGCTATACATTCGAAAAAGCAGGCGGCACGGAGCGGGCATTGAAATTAATCATCATGGAATTCCCGTTTGCATTCTGGCAATGGGGCAATAACATCAACGATATGCCACAACCGGAAGTGGAAGACTTCGAACAGATATACAATTATCTTGTCCGCATCTCGTCACCGGATTTCTTCAGTGACCAATCCATCAGAGACATCGAGGCCTTCTATTACGCCGCACTGACCGAAACGGGCATGTATGCGTACAACATCAAGCCCTTCAAAAAATATTTCAAAGAAGAAAAGGACAACATAATCACCTTTGACTTCGCTATGCCCAAGGGATACGAGAATACGCCTTTCAACACGAAACAATTACATGACATAAATAACTGGCTACAAACAAAAGCGGAAAATATGCTCTTTATCTACGGGGGAATAGACCCATGGAGTGCTACCGCCGTTGACTTGAAAAAGAATACCAAGTGTGCCAAATACATAAAAGCGGATATGGATCACAAATGCCGTATCAAAGACTTCGAAAACCTTACCCGCGACGCCATCCTAAAGACCTTGAAAGCATGGATCAAGGGTGTCGAAGTGGAAAATGAAGCGGAAGAAGAAGTCCTATTCTACTAACTGGCGAATAATCGCATCCGTAGCGCCCAATTGTTTATTGACAAACTTTAAAGCACTTTGCCCGGCTGCCTCAGCGATAGCCGGGCTATTTATTAACGAGTCGAGCAAGGACGTGAATTGTTCCTTATCCTTGATCGAGAACGCTCCCCCGCAATCAATCAAGTCTACCGCTTCTTTGAATTTATGATACTTGGGACCGAAAATCACCGGGATTCCGTATATCGCAGCTTCCAACGTGTTGTGGATACCCTTACCGAAACCGCCGCCGATATAGGAAATGGAACCATACCGGTATATAGACGACAGCACCCCGATAGTATCGACCACAAGTACTTGACATTTCGTCACATCGGCATTTTCATCCGTGTAACGTGCCGCGGGTTTATGACACTTGTTCAGAATATCACGGATATGCCCCTCCCCGATCTCGTGAGGCACAATAATCCATTTAAAGCCCCCTTCCTGTTTATTGATATAATCCATGATAATCTCCTCGTCCCCCGGCCATGTACTTCCGCAAACCACGGCACGGCGGTCATTACAGAACGCTTCCACTTTCTCGATTCGTTTTGCCGCATCCGCGATCTGTTTTACGCGATCAAAACGGGTATCTCCCGTCTGTTGCACGTGGGTAATCCCGATAGAGGCGAGCAACTTAACGGATTCCTCGTCCTGCACGTAAAGGCGGGTAAAGAAACGTAACATCCGGCGGTACAGTCCGCCCCACTTTTTGAAAAAAGGCTGCTCCCGGCGGAAGATAGCAGATATCAAATAAGTCGGCACTTCACGTTCGTGCAACTCCCGGAGATAATTATACCAGTACTCGTATTTCACGAACACGGCAGCATCGGGATGCCATATCTTCATAAAGCGACGGGCATTTGCCGGGGTATCCGTCGGCAAATAGAATATATAATCCGCCCCGGGATAATTCTTCCGAATCTCGTAACCCGAGGGGGAGAAAAAAGTCAACAATACCTTCGTGTAAGGCTCTCTCTCTTTCAACTTCTCGATCACCGGACGTCCTTGCTCAAACTCCCCGAGCGAGGAGGCATGAAACCACACCAATCGTCCTTTTTCCCGTCCTGCCGCTTCCATCCGTTTCCATATTCCCTTTCTTCCCTTCACCCACAAAGCCGCCTTCTCGTTAAACAGAGAAGCAATACCAATAGCGCCGCGATAAGCGATAATCCCGAAATTATACCCCAACATATTATTTTAGATTTTAAATTTTAGATTTTAGATTGAATATCAAGAGTATCTTCAATTTAAAATTTAAAATTTACAATTTACAATCTGTTTTCGGCTTCAAAGGTATAAAATTTCTCGCCCAATGGTATAACTTTTGTAAATAACGTTAAGCCGGGAATAATGAACGGGTTATTCCATTAAATTTACTGTCGGTTAAAAAAGAATGTGCCAGTATAACAATAAAATTATCAGGTTATGAAGATCAGATGTTTATTAACGTGTATAGTAAGCCTTGTCATCGTTTTTCCCCTGCAAGCGCAGGTAGGCAAAGAGATGAAAGCGTTCCGTAACAAAGAAGGCATAACCGTGACGATGCTAACCCCATCGCTTTATAAACTGTATAAACAAAGCGATATGTCTATCGCCGCGGAAGAAGCCTTGAATAACATGAAAGAAATCAACGTGATGTACGTTGACAAAAAACGGGCAACCCCTAAAGTAGTCGAAGAAATCAACCAAAGACTAATCCCGAGCATGGAAAACGAGTCCAAGTACACTCTCGTACGCAGCCATCAAGGCGTATACGGTCAAGAGCGTCTGTACGTGACACAGAACAACGAGCAGATCACGACATTAGTATTATGGAACGAGGAAAGAGAACAGCTCTCCGTGATTGAATTAAAGGGAAATATCGACTTGGATAATGTGGATGAGATCGCTGCGGCTCTCAATGTGAAAGGACTTGACAGACTGGCATACATCAACACTCCCGCCGAAGGCAGTTCTTTCGCCGAGAGGATGGGCAACCCGATGGACCTGCTCAAACGGATGGAAGAGAGATTCGGGGTTAAGAGAGATTCGCTCTTCGGCGAAGATCCTTTCGGAACCCTGCGGGAACGATTCGGGAATATGGGCAGCATGGAAGATATGATGAAACGTGCAGAAGAGGCATTCCGCAACATGGGCAGTATGTTCAACGGGATGGACGGCATGTCCGAATCTATTTCCAACGGTCTGGAAGTCATCCGCGAGAACGGTAAAACCCGTATCAAAGTAAACGCTACCAATTCGGAACTCGCGTACTTGATCGACGGGGTAGAATATGCCGCCGACAGCTTGAAAAACGGGATACCGGAGGAGATTGCCAACGTGATTATGGTCACCGAACCGGGCAACGCGAAAAAGTCCCACGTGATCATCAACACGCTGAAAAAATCAGGACAATTCATCAGCTATTCCAACGGCGTCTTGAAATACAAATACAAAAATCAGGAATTTACGGTCAATCCGGAGAAACTGTCCAAACCGTCATTACTCGTCAACAATCGGCTCACGAGAACATTCAACGTCGACCCGATGCAAATTATTCAAATACGCCCGGCAACGGAAAGCGAGCGAAAAATACTTAACGCTCCGTCCGCCCAAGTAGTTATTGTTACAGACGAAATGAATTTCGGGTTCTAACATTTTTTCCTTATTCTCGTATAGCAGTTAGTAGAAAATAGACTAACACAATTTATACACTATGAGACTGGCTGCTATGACGAGGACAGGATGTATCCTGTCATTTATTATTTTCACACTTATAACTTTGGCGGGGAAAGCTGCCCCGCCACAAGTCAACAAACCTTACAAAAGGACTAGCAATGCCCCGAACCTGCAACAGACACTTCCCTCGAACGACGAATGGTGGAAACTGTTCAGAGATCCCATACTCGACACGCTGATTGACAAAGCGGTAATCAAAAACTACGACGTCCGTAACGCGATCCGCAAAATAGAACTGGCTAAAGCCAAATTACGGGTAGACCGGAGTCCTTATTACCCGACCATCTACTTCTCGGGTAGTTACGCACCGGAAAAGAGCAGTCTTAGCGCCGACAAGAAAAACATCATCGAACGGGTGGGAAGCGCCACGGTCAATTTGAACTGGGAACTCGACGTTTTCGGACGAATCCGTAAAGAAAGTTCCTCACAGAAAGAGTTCTATCTCGCCGCCCAAGAAGACTACCGGGGAGTTATGGTATCACTTGCCGCCCAGTTGTCCACGGCATACGTCAATCTGCGTTGCGCCCAGAAGCAACTCGAAGTGACTCAAAGGAATATCGAATCCCAAAAACAGGTCATGGAACTCACGGAATCCAAACTAAACGTGGGACTCGCATCCCGGCTCGACGTGGCTCAGGCAAAAAGTCTTTACCTGCAAACAAAAGCATCCCTTCCGGGTATCGAATCAACTATCGCGCAACAAATAAACCTGATCGGGGTATTGATCGGGGAACATTCCGTTCAGATTCGGGATTCCCTGTTCAGAACACACCCGCTCCCGGAAAACCCGAGAGCGGCAGCCGTCGGGATTCCCGCGAACCTGATCCGCCAACGACCGGATGTACGTTCGGCAGAGAGAACTATCGACGGACTGGCCGAGGCTGTCGGGGCAAGCCGTGCCGACTGGTGGCCGAAATTTCTCGTGACAGGTTACATCGGTTACGCTTCCGAGAACTTCGAACACTTCACGGACAAGGAAAACATGATATGGCAAATTGCTCCCTCTATCAAGTGGACGATATTCAGCGGTCGTAACCTCGTGGAATCCAAGAAATCAGCACAAATCCAATTGGATGAAGAGATCAACTCGTACAACCAGACCTTGCTCACCGCCTTACAGGAAGTGGACAATGCGCTGGTAACTTACAACAAATCCCTCTCGCAAATCTCCGCCCTGAACGATGCTTACCAGCAATCACAATTAACACTGGATCTGGCGATAGAACAATATAAAAACGGTCTGACAAGCTACCAGAATGTGCTCACGTCACAATTGAGCCTGCTGAATTACGAAAATTCCCTCGTGGAAGCGCGGGCAGCGTCACTCCGTTACTTGATAGAACTCTATCAGGCTCTTGGCGGAGGATGGCCTGTGGAATAATTTTAGATTTAATGATTTTAGATTTCATTTACACGAACTAACATACATATTTATTATGAAAGTATCCAGTTTTATCTTCTTTATTCCGATCATCTTTTTAACGGGATGTGGGGATTCCAAGCAAAAAAAAGAAACACCTCAGGCTCCCTCGGTGGAGGTCGCTCATCCGGGATTCCGTACCGTGGTTTACACGTTTGAATACCCGGGGTATATGGAAGCGGAACAGACCGTCAATCTAGTTGCCCGCGTATCTGGGTATCTCGATTCGTACAACTTCACCCCCGGTCAGCGGGTACGGGAAGGACAAACTCTTTTCGTGATAGAACCTCAACCTTACAAAGACAAGGTTGCCCAAGCCGAAGCGAATGTAGAAAGTTGCAAATCCAAACTGGCATACGCCAAGGCATCCTACGAACGCATGAAAGAAGCCGTGAAAAATAAGGCTATCAGCGAAATAGACTACCTGCAATCCCAATCGGATTACGGGGAAGCGGTTGCCGCCTACGAGGATGCGCGGGCGCAATTGAGTTCCGCCAATATAGACCTATCCTATTGCATGGTAAAAGCTCCTTTCACGGGACGGATATCCCGTAACATGGTCGATCCCGGTAATATGGTAGGAACCGACGCCAACAATTCGGCACTGGCAACCATATACAAGGACAACCAGATGTACCTTTATTTCAATATGGCATACGCCGATTTCATGCAATTACCCCAAAACAGTCCGTCGGCACTACCCGTCACGATACAAGACGTGAACAATCCCGAAAAAACATGGATTGCCTCTCTCGATTACCGGTCGCCCAACGTCGACCTCTCCACTGGAACCATCACCGTACGGGCAATAGCCAGAAACCCGAACGGGGATTTGTTGAGCGGAATGTACGTGAAAGTTGTCGTACCTTACAAGAGTGTACCGAAAGCCATCGTCATTCCCGAGGCTTCCATCAGTACCAACCAAGGAGGACGTTACATCTACCTCGTCACCCCCGACGATACCGTGGAATTTCGTCAAGTAAAAGTCGGAACCCTAACCCCTGACGGCATGCGGGAAATCATCAGCGGCGTCACCACCGAAAACCGCTACGTGACCAAAGCCCTCATCAACATCCGTCCGGGAATGAAAATTAAACCCATTTTAAAATTTTAGATTTTAGATTTACGATTTTAGATTCCAGCCACACGAAACCCAACGTTGCCGACTCCTTAAATCGTAAATCATAAATCCAAAATCATAAATCTAAAATTCAATCTTTATGATGTCCAAGTTTTTCATCAACCGCCCTATATTCGCCACAGTCCTTTCCATCCTTATCGTGGTGGCAGGAGTGATCTCCTTGAGCTCATTACCCGTGGAACAATACCCCACGATCACGCCGCCGACGGTAGTCGTGGAGGCACAATACCCGGGAGCCAACGCCACGACCATAGCGCAGATGGTGGCAACCCCGATCGAACAACAAGTGAACGGGGTGGAAGGGATGTTATACATGTCGTCCACCTCGTCCAGCGCGGGAATATACAAACTCACGGTCACGTTTGAAGTCGGTACCGACCTCGACATGGCAACCGTCCTCGTGCAAAACCGGGTAAACATAGCCCAAAGCGCACTCCCGCAGGAAGTCACCAAACTGGGTATCACGACCACGAAAGAATCTACCAACGTGGTCATGTTCCTCACCCTGACCTCGGACAACCCGAGCTATGATGCCCTATACCTCTCCAACTACGCGGAGTTAAACCTCGTCAACGAATTAAGCCGAATCAAAGGGGTGGGAAGTGTCGGTTCCTTCGGTGCCGGCAATTACAGTATGCGCGTATGGCTGGACCCGAATTTACTCGCTATCCGGGATGTCAGTCCGGAAGAAATCATTTCCGCTATCGAAAGCCAGAACATACAGGTAGCTCCCGGCTCAGTAGGCGCCCCCCCTTTGGCAAGCCCGGTAGCTTTCCAATATACCCTCGAAACGCAAGGATTACTTGTCAATGAAGAAGAATTCGGCAATATCATAATCAAAGCTCTCCCCGGCGGGAAATACCTCCGGGTAAAAGATGTCGCCACGGTGGAACTTGGCAGCCAGTCATACAGTGCCAGTGCCACGTTGAAAGGTGGTGCTGTCGCCGCCATCGCCATTTATCAGCTTCCGGGTGCCAACGCCATCGACGTTTCCCAACGAATCAAAGCACGGGTAAACACCCTCTCGTCCTACCTCCCCGACGGAGTAAACCTCAACATCACACTCGACACCACGGAATTTATTCACGCCTCCATCAAAGAGATATACAAAACTTTAGGTACCGCATTCCTGCTCGTGCTCATCGTTATACTACTGTTCTTGCAAAACTGGCGGGCGATGCTGATCCCGTTGATAGCAATCCCCGTCTCGCTTGTCGGAACCTTTGCCTTCATGAACATACTCGGTTTCTCGATCAACACGCTGACTCTTTTCGGACTGGTACTCGCCATCGGACTGGTAGTCGACGACGCCATTATCATCGTCGAGAATAGCTACCGACTGATAGAAACCGGGAAATACACCGATATGCGGGCAGCCGTCACCCAAGCCATGAAAGAGGTTTCAGGCGCCATTGTCGGCATTATACTCGTTTTGCTCGCCGTGTTCATTCCCACGGCATTTATCGGGGGAATCACCGGTTCGCTCTACAAACAGTTTGCCCTCACGATTGCCGCCGCTACCGTGATCAGCGGATTCAACGCCCTGACTCTTAGCCCCGCCCTTTGTGCGCTATTCTTGAAACCGGCAAAACCATCCCGTTTCTTCCTTTTCAAGGGATTCAATAAATTCTTCGAAAAGACCAGTAACGGGTACATGTGGGTAGTACGGGGCTTTATCCGCAAATCGGCTCTGGCGATGTTTATCTTTATCGTTTTGTCCGTACTTGCCTTCTTGGGCTTCATGTACAGACCGACCACTTTCGTTCCGAACGAAGATCAGGGATATTTCCTCGTCTCCATGCAACTCCCCGACGGGGCTTCCCTCTCCCGCACGGAAGAGGCATCTGCCAAAGCCGGAGCCATATTAAAAGACATCGACGGGGTGCGAACCTATATCACTATCAATGGCTTCTCCATGATGGACAACGCTCAAAGTTCCAACGCGGCATCCATTTTCGTGATGCTCGAAAACTGGGACAAACGTAAAGCAAAAGCCCTCGGAGTCGATGCCATCACTACCCGTTTCAACGAACTCGCTTACGTGGAAATCCCCGAGGCACAGAGTTATGCCGTATCCCCGCCACCCATACCCGGGTTAGGAGAAAGCAGCGGCTTCCAACTCATGCTGGAAGACATCAATAATTACGGTTCGGCAGCCCTGCAACAAGCCACGGATCATCTTGTCGATGCCGGCAACCGATACCCCGGACTTGCCATGCTCCGCTCCACGTTCAGTGCCAGTGTTCCGCAATATTACCTGAACATAGACCGGGACAAAGTGGAATTAATGCAAATCCCCATCGGCGACGTGTTCAGCGCGTTGTCGGCATATATCGGTTCTATCTACGTCAACAACTTCGTGAAATACGGACGTACTTTTCAAGTAAATCTCCAAGGCCTGCCTTCCACCCGTGAAGTCATCGATGATGTGTTGTTCCTCAACGTGAAAAACACACAAGGCAACATGGTTCCATTCTCCGCCTTTACCACCGTGGAACAACGTCTAGGCACAGAATTACTACCCAAGTACAACACCTATGCGGCAGTTTCCATATCCGGCTCGGCAGCAGCGGGATACAGTTCCGGTCAAGCCCTTACCGCCATGGAGCAAGTCGTCAAAGAAGAATTAGGCAACACGTTCGGGTACGAGTGGACAGGCCTGTCCTATCAGGAAGAAAGTGCCGGTTCAACCACCACCGCGATATTCATTCTCGCCATCCTCGTGGCATTCCTTATTCTTGCCGCTCAATACGAGAGTTGGACATCACCTTTCGCCGTTGTCATGGGATTGCCTATTGCCCTTTTGGGCGTTGTCATCGGATGCCTTATAATGAATTTGCCGATCAGCGTCTACACCCAGATTGGTATCATCCTGCTGATTGCTCTCACGGCAAAAAATGCCATCCTAATCGTGGAATTCGCCCGGGACTATCGTGCCGCAGGAAAGCCGATCAGCGAAGCGGCTCTGGAGGCCGGACGGGTACGTTTACGCCCGATTTTGATGACCTCATTCGCCTTCATCCTCGGTGTATTCCCCTTGATCATTTCCACCGGAGCAGGTGCGGCCAGCCGAATCTCTCTCGGCACCGCAGTATTCTACGGTATGTTAATGACATCCCTCGTCGGCACACTCTTTATGCCCAACTTCTACTACATCATGGAATCCCTGCAAGAATGGTTCAAAAAGAAAAGTTCATGAAGTATTATAGTTTATAAAGTTTATAAAGTTCATAAGGTTTATAAAGTATTGGACCCCTGCGGGGCGCTTTGTCTACGGCAACTTGAGTTGCCGATAAGCATAGTCCGAAGGACACCCGTTACTTTATAAACCTTATGAACTTTATAAACTTTCAAACTCAATTAGTACACAATCGTCATTTCATTGATCAAGTTCTGGGCATTAGCCATCTTGTCTACAATAAACAACATATATCGCGTATCCAGATTGATACATCTTTGCAAATTTTCCTCGAAATCGATATCACCAGACATAGCTTCAGAGTTCCCGTCGAAAGCGGTACCAATCAACTCACCGTAAGCATTGATCACCGGAGAACCGGAGTTACCACCCGTGATATCGTTATTCGTGATAAAGTTCACAGAAATATTGTCAGCACCGTAGCGACCGAAATTCTTTGCATAATACAAATCTTTCAACTTCTGCGGAACCTCGAACTCTCCGCCTTTCGGACCTTCTTTTTCCATCACACCCGTTAAAGTGGTGTAATAATCATAGAATACGGCATCCTTCGGTTTGTAGCTCTTCACGTTACCGTAAGTCAAACGAATCGTGGAATTAGCGTTCGGCGCCCATACTTTGTCGGGTTGCATCTCCATCAATCCTTTCACGAACAGACGGTCACCTTTAGCGATATTCGTCCGCATCTCTTGTGTCAAACCTCCCAATTTCTGGTAAGTCTCAAACAAAGAGTTACCCATAACATATCCCGGGTCCTTCTCCAACTTCTTCATATCGGGTTTTGCCAAAAAGGCGTCAAAACGAGCCTGATCGGTAAATATTGATTTCTCTGATACCTCCTTGGCAAACTTATCGTAATTACCCTTGTATTTCTTGTTGATCATTTTGATCACTTCCGGGTGCCATTCTTCAGCCACGTTATCGCTGTACATCTTCAGCATTGTAGCGATCAAATTCTTCTCAACATCCTTGTTATAATCCTTGAAAAACTCAGTCGCATTATCCTTAATCGCGTCCATCATGCGTCCTTTAATCATCTCCGGAGTTTTCTCGTCGAAATACGCTTTCAGCGTGTTCGTCACGCGAACGGCAAACAACGGACTCTCCGCTCCCTGAAGACCGGCTTCCTGCATATAAGACATAGCCTCGTTGTAAGGATGCATAGCTTCATAACCTTCCTTAATCAAAGTCAAAGCATTACCATATTTAGCTTTACGAGCAGACTCGGCATTCATCCAAGTTGTAAATTCACGCTCGATCTTCTCCTTCTCACCCATGGTGTTCAAGTTCTTCAAAGCGATATTCTGCTCGTGAGAATATTTCCAGTAATTCGCGCACGATGCATATTTAGAAGCGTATTGGATACGGGTTTTCGGATCTGCATCCATTCCTTCTTTCATCACGCGCAATTTCTCTGTACGCACTTTATAACGGATATCGTTCGTTACATCCATCGTTTCTTTCAGACCGAAAGAAGTCAGGAAACGATCCGTCGTTCCGGGGAATCCCATGATCATGGCGAAATCACCGTCCTGTACGCCTTTAGCGGAAACAGGTAAATGATGTTTCGGTTTCAAGGGAATATTATTCTGAGAATAAGGAGCAGGTTCTCCGTCCGGTCCGGTATAGACACGCATCATACAGAAATCGGCAGTATGACGGGGCCATACCCAGTTGTCCGTGTCACCACCGAATTTACCCATGCTCTGTGGCGGAGCTCCCACCAAACGAACATCCTGATAAATCTTGTACACCAACAAAAAGAATTGATTTCCCTCGAACATATCGATAACTTGCGCCTGCAGGTTAGTACCTTTCACGGCTTCCGCCGCAATCTGTTTTGAAACCGCACCAATAACCTCAGCACGTTGTGCCTCTGTCATATCGTCTTTCAAAACGGCATTCACCTTGTCAGTAACATCTTCCATGCGTTGCAAGATAGAAGCCGTGATCCCGGGATTCGGCAACTCATCTTTCATATCATATGCCCAGAAACCGTTAGACAAGTAATCATGCTCCACCGTGGAGTGCTTTTGAATCACACCAAAACCACAATGGTGGTTCGTCAAGACCAATCCCTTGTCGGAAATAATCTCACCCGAACAGAAATGCCAAAACGGGCGTCCGGCGTTACCCAAACCCACGATAGCATCTTTCAACGACGCCTTGTTCACGGAATAAATATCTTCCGCCGTCAATTTACACCCTTGTGCCTGCATCTGCTCAATATTTTTCCCGAGCAGGGACAACAGCCACATACCTTCATCCGCCCGCACGATTGACGTTGAAAGTAAAGCAACTAAAACAATTAAAACTCTCTTCATCTGTTTAAATTTCACGTTTATATATAATCGAATTTAATTCATTCCTCCACCACGAACTCGTGTCCCACCGCCTACTATCCAGCGGCAAACGTTCGCGAATATACAATTTAATTCTCTGATACTTCACGTAACTCCCCGTGATTTAATATTATTATAACATTCAAACACTTCTCTCGACAACATCTCCAACCTTCAATAACCTTGGATTTAATGCAAAAATTAATGATTATTACCTTGGATTTAATGCAACACACTCGAAATAAAACTAATATGAGATACATAAATTCCATGCAGTATAACGAGAAATAATCCACTTAAACATTACAGGACTTTTCTTTCCATTGCATTTTTTCATTTAAAAACATACCTTTGTTTCGCAATCTTAAAATCACGAAATTACATGAAGGTATTCAAGTTCGGGGGAGCATCCGTGAAAGATGCCGAAGGAGTTAAAAATCTATCCTCTATTGTCCGCGGGCAACACGGGCAACTCATCGTGGTCGTTTCCGCGATGGGCAAAACGACCAATTTGCTGGAAACACTATGCAATGCTTATTTCCACCGGGATAGTAAAACAGTGGCGATCGTGGAAGAATTGAAAAATTTTCACCTCGGCATCGTCAACTCGTTATTTCCCCTGAATGATCCGGTCTACAAAAATCTGGACGAATTATTCACCTCCCTCGGAAACATCTTGAATACCGAATCTTCCCTGTGCTACGACTACGAGTACGACCGTATCATCTGCTTCGGGGAACTCATCTCGACCACGATTATTTCCCATTATTTAAGGCTGAAAGGAATCGACAACCTGTTCATCGACATACGCAAATACTTGAAAACCGACCAGAACTACCGGAACGGCAACATCGACCTTGAACTCTCCGGGCAGCTCTGCGAAGAGGCTTTCGATTTTAAAAATACCACCATCTACGTCACCCAAGGCTTCATCGCCGGAACCCGTACCAACCAAACCACCACGCTGGGACGCGAGGGCTCCGATTACACGGCGGCATTACTTGCCAACCTGCTGAACGCCGAGGATGTCACCATCTGGAAAGACGTACCGGGAGTAATGAATGCCGACCCGAAAGAATACGACAAGGCACAAGTCATCAGCAAAATGTCGTACAAAGAAGCCATCGAGCTATCCCACTTCGGGGCAAAAGTCATTCACCCGAAAACCATAAAACCGATACAGAACAAACAAATTCCCCTGTATGTAAAATCATTCTTGCACCCGGAATCAAGCGGAACAATCATCGAGGAAATAGACGAGCACCTGAAACTCCCCCCCATATACATCAACAAGGGGAATCAATGCCTGCTAACCCTCACTCCAAGAGATTTTTCCTTCATCGCCGAAGAAAAACTCAGTCACATCTTTGCCATACTTGCGCGATACAAACTCAAGCTGAACCTGATGCAAAACTCCGCCATCAGCTTCTCGTTCTGCATAGATTGCAACACGGCCATCTTCAATGAATTTCTGCAACAATTGCAAGAAGAATTTGAGGTACGTTACAACCAGGATGTCAAACTGATAACCATACGCCACTACACGGAAGAAGCCATCCGGGAAATAATAGGCGACCGCCCGTCACTCGTGGAACAACGAAGCCGGACAACCGCCCAATTCGTGTTGAGAAACCATATGTCGGAACCAATTCACTCTCGTTCATGAAACAACAGACCTTGTCCATCATCATCCCCGCGTACAACGAAGCGAGTACCATATTCCGGTTACTGGAAAAAGTACATCATACCCGCCTCGTCCATGATATTCGTAAAGAAATTATTGTTGTAAACGATTGTTCCAAAGATAACACGGAAGAAGAAATCCTGCGTTTTACAGAAACTTACCCGGACTGCACTCTCGTTTATCACAAACAGCCGCACAATCAAGGAAAAGGAGCTGCAATTCGAGCGGGAATCCAAAAAATCACGGGCAATTGGACAATCATTCAGGACGCTGACCTTGAATACAACCCCGAAGATTACAACCCGCTACTGGAATGGATGATAGAGAACGACGGAAAAGTCATTTACGGTTCCCGTTTCCTGAACAAAACGAACAAACACTCCTACCAGAGCTTCTACCTTGGCGGACGGCTCCTCTCCATAGTGACGAACCTGCTGTACGGGCAACACCTCACGGACGAGCCGACCTGCTACAAGATGTTCGACTCGGGACTATTGCGTTCCATCCCCTTAAAATCCACGGGCTTCGAGTTCTGCCCCGAGGTCACGGCAATCGTCTGCCGCCGGGGATACAAAATACCGGAACTCCCTATCCGTTACTATCCCCGCAGCATCGAGGAAGGCAAAAAAATCAACTGGAAAGACGGGTTGATAGCCATCTGGGTACTGGTAAAAATACGATTCGCGAACAAACATTCACTCGAATAAACACCACAATCATGAATATATTCAAAAACATACAACCCCGAACGTTAATATATTACTGTTTAGGTATCATCACCTGTGTATTCGTCTTCAACTACATACAAATATTTGACTTCAAACCGGACTTAAACGGTGACAACGTGTACTACTACGCCCTCGGCAAAGCCCTCGCCTCCGGGCAGGGATACACCAACATCATGTTCCTCGAGGAAAGCCCCCACTCGCACTTTCCCCCGGGTTACCCGTTATTCACGGCACTTATCCTGCTGTTTTTCAAATCCTACACGGCACTGAAAATAGCGAACGGTGTTCTTTTCGGCTTATCCATCCTGCTTCTTTTCTTCCTGACGAAAAGAATTTCAGGCAATATGCTTCTGGCATTACTGACCTGCCTGCTATGCTGCATGCAGCAAGCCATGTTGCGCTACTCGACCATCGTGATGAGCGAAATGTTATTCGCCTTCCTGACAATGGGAGTACTCTACCTCTTCAGCCTTCTCGACACGGACCGCCTTTTCAGCAAAGACCGTCCCCGCCGGCAAATACTCTATTTCGCGGGAATCATCATCGGGCTGAATTACATCTACTTCGTCCGCACCATGGGAACATCCATCATTATCGCCGCCATACTCTACATGCTACTCCTTTGCGGGCAAAAAGCCCTCGAATGGCTAAAAAGCAAGCGGGAGAACAGCGACACGCGAATCATTCATCTCAACAAACGAGCCCTAACGAGCAACCTGCTCATCCTGTGCATCATCATTGCCACCTTCGCCGGGGCTAAAACCGCGTGGGATTTCAGGAACAAAAGCATCGGGGTAACTCAAAGCGATTACCTCAAAGACTTCAAGAAAAAGCCCAAGGGACAAACCATGGAAACATTCTCCGACTGGACGGAACGCGTGCAAAACAATCTCGTCAGCTACACCGGGAAATGGATACCCACCGCCGTCATCTCCGACGAACCCGCGTTTGACCAAAAAGTAACCCGAACAGACCTCATCAAAGGCACATGCATCGTTATTCTCATGATTCTGGGATTAATAGCCTTACCCCACATGAAACTCCTGCTCTTCCTGTACATCGGCATCACCATGGCAGTACTCATGGTCTGGCCGGAACAATATGCCGGACACCGTTACTTCATCGGCATCATTCCGTTATTCATCTTCCTGTTCCTGAACGGCTGCGTGGAAGGATTGCGCTTGCTTGTAAAGAAAATGCCGGAAACAAAATTCACACGTCTAATCCCCACCGGGGGAATGGTCATCGTATCCCTTTTCCTGTTCCCGCATTACGCCAAAGCCCTAAAACCACAGCAAAATTTCGCCACGTATAAAGTTTGGAACGAAAAAATTGCCGACGCCGCTTTCGTAGAATACATATACGCCATCAACTGGTGCAAAAAGAACTTACCGGAAGACGCCCGCATCGCTTGTCGCAAACCGGAATTATTCTACCTCTTCTCGGGAGGTCGGAAATCAACCAGTTTCCCGCAATACGCCACCCCGGAAGACCTGCTCAACACGTTCAAAGAGAAAAACCTCTCGCACGTCATCATCGACCGTTGGTTCCGCCACGGGTATGTCACCGTCTACCCGATGGTACAAAAATACCCCACCCATTTCAAACCCTTGATTCAAATCGGGCAGAACACGAAAAAACAGCTCCCGACACTTATTTTCCAATTCTTCCCGCAAGCGAAATTGTAATATTCTTCAATAAACCAGAATACTGATTATGGATACATTAAGTCTCAAGAAAGCAACATCATTGTTCATCCTAACTTTAATACAAAGAGACGATGGACAAAAGAAACAAATTATGGAGACACCGGCAAATGGCACGCGTGTTCAAAGCTCGCATGATTCTTTATGCCGCTTATAGACATTGCATTATTCACGAGGATGGCAGTATTGATAGTCATCCGCATTGGTTCGAGTTGGCAAAAGAAAAATGGGCAAGAGTTTACAAAACCTCAGGAACTCCATGTAACTGTTCGATGTGCAGAGGAGAAAAGTATAACCGCAAGGAATACAAGAAAGAAACTCTGCGCATTATCAAAGAATCATTGGATTAGCCAATAGATTGAAACGTCATGAGGGGGGACAAAAGTCCTTGTCTAAACTCAACTCTCCCTCTGTTTCCAGAAAAACTCACCAGCACTTCCTCTGTTCATAGAGAAGGTAGCGGCGTAGCCGACGGAGGAGTTTTTAAAGGAAAATGATTTTTGACACCCTCATAACGTTTGTTAAATCAAACAAAGCACTCAAAACAACAGCTATTACAAATAGTTTCATCCCAACATTTGATTAACGCCAGAAACTACAAAATACGCCATTTTGATACCATAAAAAACTTTTCACGCACATTTTATCCTTATAGGAAATAAAAACAATGAATTATGACATTTTATCTTCCATGGAAGATAAAATGACACACTAGGGCTATAGATACTGAATTAACAGGGAAAACCTCTCCAATACAGTTATAAATACAGTATCAATTCCGTATCACTTCCGGATGAATAGTACTTATAAAACTTTAGTAGTCCTTTTAATTCACTATAAGAACGCTATTATAGTATAGGGTTTTAATAGCGTTTTAATAGGGAACTAATAGCGTTTTACACGGAAGTGAACCGGAAGTGATACACTATTGATACGGGATTCATTACTGTATTCCAGACTATTAGAGAATAACCTCTCGTGAATCACCCGAAAAAAGAAAATTGCACGTGTCGATATCGCGATCGAGTAAAAAAAGACATCAATTCCTATCAGTATTTCTACTTTCTAAATAAAATGGTATATTTGCAACTTGATTTTTTAAACGTGCAATAATAATATCTAAAAAGTTAGGAGTCACGATGGACAAAAAATTCCAAGAGTACAAAGGATTGGATCTCTCTCAGGTAAACAAAGACGTCCTGAAAGAGTGGAAAGCTCAACACACGTTCGAGGAGAGCTTGAAGATTAGAGAGGGGCATCCCTCGTTTGTCTTTTTTGAAGGTCCCCCTTCGGCAAACGGTATGCCGGGTATTCACCACGTAATGGCACGGACGATTAAAGATATTATTTGCAGGTACAAAACTTTACAAGGATTTCTCGTTGAACGGAAAGCGGGATGGGATACCCACGGGCTTCCGGTTGAATTGGGCGTGGAAAAGAAACTCGGTATCACGAAAGAGAATATCGGGAAAACCATATCGGTGGCAGACTACAACAAAGAATGTCGTGCGGACGTGATGAAATTCACCCGTGAGTGGGAAGACTTAACCGACAAGATGGGATACTGGGTAAACATGGAAGACCCGTACATCACCTACGACAACCGGTATATCGAAACCTTGTGGTACCTGTTGAAACAACTGTACGAAAAAGGATTCCTTTACAAGGGATACACCATACAACCCTACTCCCCGGCGGCAGGAACCGGGTTGAGCACGCACGAACTGAACCAACCGGGATGCTACCGGGACGTGAAGGACACCACGTGCGTAGCACAATTCAAAGTGGTACGGGACGAGAAATCGGAAAAGCTGTTCGCACATAGCGACGAAGTGTACTTCACCGCGTGGACAACTACCCCGTGGACGTTACCGTCCAACACGGCATTGGCTGTAGGTCCCGCTATCACGTACGTGGAAGTGAAAACTTACAACCCGTATACATTCCGCCCTGTAACCCTTATTTTGGCGAAAGACCGCTTCAGCGCTTACTTTAACAAGAAAGCGGAGGATATTGCCCTAGGTGATTACAAGGAGGGAGATAAACTTATTCCTTACGAGATTGTTGCCGAATATCAAGGACCGGAACTCGAGGGCATCCGTTACGAGCAATTGTTACCGTGGATGACACCCATGGGTGACGCGTTCCGCGTAATCTTGGGTGATTACGTGAGCACGGAGGACGGTACCGGCATCGTGCATATCGCCCCGACTTTCGGTGCGGACGACGACCGGGTTGCCAAGATGGCAGGCATAGCTCCCATGTTGTTGATAGACAAAGATGGCAATAGACAACCGATGGTTGATAAGCGGGGACGTTTGTTCCTGCCGAGTGAAATCGACCCCGATTTCTTGAAAAACAACGTGAATATCGACTTGTACGGGGAGTTCGCCGGACGCTTCGTGAAAAACGCGTACGACCCGGAATTAACGGACAACGATCCCACGCTGGATATAGACCTGAGTATCCTGTTGAAACGGGAGAACAAAGCGTTCAAGGTAGAAAAACACGAACATAACTACCCGCATTGCTGGCGCACGGATAAACCGGTGCTTTACTACCCGCTGGATTCTTGGTTTATCAAGACCACGGCGGTACGCGACCGGATGATCGAACTGAACAAAACGATCAACTGGAAACCCACGAGCACAGGTGAAGGGCGTTTCGGCAAGTGGCTGGAAAACCTCGTGGACTGGAATCTTTCCCGTTCCCGTTACTGGGGTACCCCACTCCCGATATGGGTAAGCGAGGACGGAACCGAGAAAATATGCATCGGTTCGGTACAGGAATTAATGGAAGAGATGGAGAAAGCCGTACAAGCGGGCGTGATGAAGGAAAACCCGTTCAAGGATTTCAAAGCAGGAGATTACTCGAAAGAGAATTACGATAAAATAGATTTGCATCGCCCGTACGTGGATGACATTATACTGGTATCGCCCACGGGACAACCGATGTACCGCGAGAAAGACCTGATCGACGTTTGGTTCGACTCGGGAGCCATGCCCTACGCGCAGGTGCACTACCCGTTCGAGAACAAAGAGTTGATAGACAATCATATCAAATTCCCTGCCGACTTTATCGCCGAGGGAGTGGATCAAACCCGCGGATGGTTCTTCACGCTTCACGCTATCGCCACCATGGTGTTCGATTCCGTGGCGTTCAAGAATATCATCTCCAACGGGCTGGTACTGGATGCCAAAGGAAACAAGATGTCGAAACGGTTGGGCAACGCCATCGACCCCTTCGACACGATCGAGAAACAGGGTTCCGATCCCTTGCGCTGGTACATGATTACTAACGCGCAACCGTGGGATAACTTGAAATTCGACATCGCCGGGGTGGAGGAAGTGAAACGCAAATTTTTCGGTACGTTGTACAACACGTACAGTTTCTTTGCCTTGTACGCCAATATCGACAACTTCACGTATGCCGAGCCGGAAGTTCCGTTCAACGAAAGACCGGAGATCGACCGCTGGATACTTTCTTTGCTCAATAGCTTGATCAAGGAAGTTACCGAGGCTTACGAGAGTTACGAACCGACCAGAGCCGGACGTGCTATACAGAATTTCGTGATCGAGAACCTGTCGAACTGGTACGTGCGTCTTTCCCGGAAACGTTACTGGGGAGGGGAACAAACCACGGACAAGTTGTCGGCTTACCAGACACTGTACACCTGCTTGGAAACCGTGGCTATCCTATCGTCACCTATCGCGCCGTTCTACATGGATCGCCTGTTCAAGGATTTGAACAGTGTCACCGGACGTTACACGACAAGCGTTCACCTCACGAATTTCCCCGTCGCTAACGACACGATGATAGACAAGCAACTGGAAGAACGGATGGATATGGCTCAACAGATATCCTCCATGGTACTCGGGTTGAGAAGGAAAGTTCAAATCCGCGTCCGCCAACCGCTTTGCAAGTTGTTGATCCCGATTTTGGACGAGGGGATGACCGCACAATTGGATGCCGTGAAAAATATCATCCTGTCGGAAGTGAACGTGAAAGAGATCGAGTACATAACCGATACCGCCGGGATATTGATCAAGAAGATCAAACCGAACTTCAAGACTTTAGGCCCGAAATACGGCAAGTACATGAAGCAGATTTCCGCTCTCGTGGCAGAAATGGACCAGAATGATATCTATAATTTTGAAAAACAGGGTACTTACTCTTTGCAAGTAGGCTCGGAGAGTCTGGAATTGACACTAAACGACGTGGAAATCATGTCGGAAGATATCCCGGGCTGGCTGGTTGCTAACGAGGGACGCTTGACGGTGGCTCTGGATATCAACATCACGAAAGAATTGCGCGAGGAAGGTATCGCCAGAGAGTTGATCAACCGGATTCAGAATCTGAGAAAGGAAAAAGATTTCAACGTGACGGACAAAATAGATCTTCAAATCGGCAAGCATAAAGACATTAACGATGCCGTGGAGAATTTCAAGGAGTATATCGCCAGTCAGGTTCTGGCTGAGAACGTTACGCTGGCAGACAAAGCCGATGAAGATGTGCAGATCATCGAAATCGACGATATACATACTTTCATAAAGATTCAAAAAATGTAACTTCCGAGGGCTATAACGAGTAAAAACGGATATTTTAGCAGCAGGAAGGTTGCAGAACGGATTTTTTTATTAACTTAGACAAAAACTTTACAACTATGTCAGAGAAGACCAGATATTCGGATGAAGAGTTGCAGGAATTCAAAGAACTGATTCTTGAGAAACTCGAAAAGGCGAAAAGAGATTACGAGGTTTTGAAAGCCTCGATCTCCGGAAGCGACGGGAATGACATTGCCGACACATCCCCCACTTTCAAGGTATTGGAAGAGGGTGCATCCGTGCTCTCGAAAGAGGAAGCCGGACGTTTAGCACAAAGGCAGGCGAAATTTATCGCACATCTGGAAGCCGCATTAGTCCGGGTGGAAAACAAGACATACGGAATTTGCCGGGTAACCGGGAAGTTGATCTCGAAAGAAAGATTACGCGCCGTGCCCCACGCCACGTTGAGCATGGACGCCAAAATGGGACAAGACTCTTGATCGTTACAAGCGATCGAGAGTCGCTTTTTTAATATTTTACAAGAATGAGCACGGGGAAAAAGCTAATTATTTTTATTATCGCCCTTTTGATCATCGATCAAGTCGTGAAGATTTGGATTAAAACGCACATGATGATCGGGGATGAATTCAGTGTCTTCGGGGACTGGTTCAAAATTCACTTTATAGAGAATAACGGGATGGCCTTCGGGATGGAACTCGGGGGCGGCAGATGGGGTAAAACCGTTTTGAGCGTGTTTCGCATGGTTGCCGTTGTCGGTATAGCATGGTACATACGGCACCTGATTAAAGAGAAAGCCCCGATGGGGGTAATTTTCTCTTTCGGGCTTATTTTCTGCGGTGCCGTGGGGAACATCATCGACAGTATGTTCTACGGGATGATATTCAATGACAGCTATTCTCAAGTGGCTACTTTATTCCCGAAGGGCGGAGGTTATTCCTCGTTCCTGCACGGGAAAGTGGTCGATATGCTTTATTTTCCGCTTTACGAGGGCTTCCTGCCCGAGTGGGTTCCGTTCTGGGGCAACAAGTTTTTCGTGTTCTTCCGTCCGGTATTCAACTTGGCAGACTCGTATATCACGATAGGCGTGCTAATGCTATTGCTTTTTCATCGCAAGTTTTTTGCAACGAAGAAGTAATTTAAACCTTTAAATCATTTCTCCATGCACGATGATGAATCCGGATTCATATCGAATATAAACGCGAAGAAGGAAATTGCGTGGAAGAAATTATACCAAAGTTACTACCCGGCTCTGTGCAATTACGCTTCCCGAATGATTCAAGATGAAGTGCTCGTGGAAGATATCGTGCAGGAATGTCTTATCAAACTATGGGATTCCCCCGTGACGTTTTCGAATATCAGGGGGCTCACGGGATGGCTTTACCAAGCGGTCTATACCCGCTCGTTGAACACGATACGGGATAAAGCCCGCACGAATAAGTTGCGACAGGATTTGTGGGACTCCGCGCAGGGGGAACCGACCGAGGAAGATGCTGTCGATTCGGCTATCGAAGAAGAGATATTACATAAATTCAGAACCATCATTACCCAACTTTCTCCCCAGCAACAGGAAATCATGAAAATGAGCATGGACGGGATGAAAGTAAAAGAAATCGCCGAAACCCTGAACGTGTCGGAGAACGCTATCAAAATGCAAAAAAAGAGGGCTTATTCAGCCATACGGGAAGAACTCGGGGAATGCTGGAGCATCCTGCTCGTAACGTCGTTCCCGAATTTATTCTAAAGATTTGTAATCTGTCATTACAAAAAATGTAATAACAGAAAATGTAATATGCATTCTCTTTATATTTTTCTTGAAATTTTTGTTACCCGTTTTTGTACCTCAGGTGTTTTATTGGTAAATTAAAAGCACATTTATGGCTCATTGGGACGAAATAGATGGTATATCCGGAAGATTGCTCAAGAAGATTCTGCTTGGGGAAGGCAGGGATTCGCAAGAAAATACCGGGCGGCTGACGGACAAATACAAGGATTGGGACACGCTTGCCAAACAATCCAAGAAGGTATTGAAGTATGACGCGAATAAGGCTTTCCGGGAATTGCAACACCGGAAATATCGTCGTCGCCACTTGATGACACGATGGAGTATCGCGGCGAGTATTATGCTGTTGTTCTCTCTCTCTATTTTCTTGATTCAGGAATCTCCCGAAGTGAAGCCCGTCAAGAAGATTGAGCCAGGGTACAAGAAAGCCACCCTAACCCTGTCCGACGGAACAAGCTGGGATATCCGGGAAACGGCGAAAGTGTTCCAAGTGAAGGATAGCGAGTTTAAAGTGGATTCGTGCGGGTTGAGTATATTCAATAATGGAATTGCTCCATCCCAAACAGAAACACAATACCACACACTAAGCGTACCCAGAGGGGGCGAATACAATTTAACCCTGTCGGACGGAACGCAAGTCTGGTTAAACTCGGAATCAGAATTACGTTTCCCCACACAATTCAGCGCAAACAACCGGACGGTATATTGCAAGGGAGAAGTTTATTTCGATGTTACCCGGAACCCGGACTCTCCTTTTATCGTGAGATTGGATAAAGGTGAGGTCACGGTGTTAGGCACGGAGTTCTGCACGTCCGATTACGAGAATTCGGTCGTGGAAGTCACCCTCGTGACGGGCGCAGTCCGGTTCAAGGCAGCAAACGGGGATTCCGTGTCGTTGACTCCTTCCCAACATCTGGTTTACAACACGGCAGCCGACAGTATTTCCGTTACCATGGTGGACACCCGCATATACACGGCGTGGAAGGATAATTTATTCTGCTTCGAGGATGAAACACTGGAAGACATCATGCGCACGCTGTCACGATGGTATGATGTTGAAATACGTTTTGGCTCGGAGGATTTAAAAGGACGGCATTTCTCAGGAACAATCGAGAAATACTCGGATATAAAGTCTTTCTTAGAAGTTTTTGAAACAGGAACAGGTATAAAATTTGACATTTATGGACACACGATAATTGTAAGGAAATCAAGATAAACGAAGAAAAGTCCCGTTCTGGTTGGCGCCGAACACGGAACTTCTCTCGCCTAATTAATAGTATAACCAATTAGTTTTCGAAATTATGAAAAAAAATCCATTTAATACGCGGAAGAAGCCGCATTGGATGAAAATTTTTCTTTCAAAAATGAAGTTTTCATTATTGTTTTTAATGCTATTCTGTTCTTATACAGAAGTTTTCTCACAAAAAGTCACCCTAGAGGTCAAGAACATGGACCTTTACACGGTCCTATTACAATTGAAGAACCAAACGGGGGTACGTATCCTGTACGATGCCGATTACACGAAGCAGATTAAATGCGAGGACACAAATTTTGTAGAAAAGGAACTTACAGATGTACTCTCGCAATTATTGGCTAAAACTTCGCTCGTTTACAAAGAGGTCAACGGGACTTTCGTTATCAGCAAAGCACCTGAAAAAGAGAACAAAACAGTAAAACTGACCGGTACGGTAAAAGACGTGCAAGGTGTTCCCCTACCGGGAGTTACCGTTGTAATCAAGGGAACTGCTATCGGTGTTTCCACTGATGCGCAAGGTGGGTTCACCTTGAACGTGAAGGAACAAGAGAAAATAACACTTGTATTCTCTTTCGTGGGAATGAAAACCAAAGAAGCTGTCGCGACTCCCAATAAAGCGATGACAATCACCCTCGAGGAGGATACCCAAACCATTGATGAAGTGGTTATCACGGGTTACCAAGTAGTAGACAAACGAAAAAACACAAGTGCTATCACTTCGGTAAAAGCGGCAGATATTATGCGCCCCGGGGTTACCTCTATCGACCAGATGCTGGAAGGTCAAATTCCGGACTTGGTTTCCATGACCAACTCGGGAGAAATCGGGGTGGCTCCGAAATTGCGTATTCGAGGTACCTCTACCCTGATTGGAAACCGGGAACCGCTTTGGGTGATTGACGGAATCGTGCAACAAGACCCGGTAAATATATCTCCCGAAGAGTTGAACAACCCCGACTATATTAATCGTATCGGTAATGCTATCTCCGGGTTAAACCCGCAGGATATCGAACGTATCGATGTTCTGAAAGATGCCTCGGCAACCGCTCTCTACGGGACGAAAGCGGCTAATGGAGTGATTGTTATCACAACCAAGAGAGGACATCTCGGTGCCCCGATGGTGAGTTACAACATGACGGGAACATTAAAATTCCGCCCCCGTTACAGCGACCGACACATTGACGTGATGACCTCCAAAGAGCGGGTGCAATTTTCCCGGGACTTATTGAATAGCAATTACAATTTCTCTAATCGCGTGAGCCTAGTGGGTTACGAATATCTATACGCCCAATTGTACGCAAAACAAATATCATATGACGAGTTTGTCAAGCAAGTTTCAGATTTGGAAGCCTTGAATACAGACTGGTTTTCCGTGCTGGGGAATGACGCTTTTTCCTCGCAACATACCGTGAGCCTAAGCGGGGGTTCCGAATTAATCCGCTACTACGCTTCCATCGGTTACACGGATGATAATGACGTGATTGAATTTAACCGCAACGACCGTTATACGGCAAAATTGAATCTGGATATTCATTTTTCAGACCGCGTTTCTCTCTCGCTAGGAATTGACGGTAATAAAAGTACCCGAAAATATTACCAAAATGATTTAGCTCCCATTGACTATGCTTATAACACTAGCCGGGCTATTCCTTTTCGAAATGAAGACGGGACTTTATTTTATTACAAAAAATACTCGGGCTCGAATCTTTACAAATTCAATATTTTAAATGAATTGGAAAATAGCGGATGCAGCCAAGAAGGTTCCTCGTTACAGTTTCAAGCCAATCTGTTATACAGCCCGCTTTCTTGGTTAAAGCTTAACGGTATTTTCGCTTACTCTATCTCCAACACGGATATCACGTCTTACTGGGGTGCCGAAACTTTTTACGCCGCCCAACTGCGACATGGCGAACTCGGGGAAGAATTTGACGCCGCAGAGAGTGAGTTGCCCGCGGGTGGCGAGTTAAAACAACAAACGACACGAAATGAAAATTACACGATTCGTTTCCAACTTGACGCTAACAAATATTTCGGACAAGACGAGCAACACAATATTAACGCATCATTCGGTTTCGAAGCCAGTTCTTCCAAATATGTCGGTACGGACATCGTCAATCGAGGTTATTATCCCGACCGGGGAATGCAGTTTGCCACTTTCAATCAAGGTGATTACCCGAAATTCGACGCTTGGCTACTGAATAACCGTCCCACGTTGACGGATAATTTAACCAACCTCGTGGCGGCTTACGCGAGCATCTCTTATTCCTATCAAAATTGGATTACCTTGAATGCCAATGCCCGCTATGACGGTTCCAACCGTTTCGGTTCACAGAGTAACGACAAGTTATTACCCGTGTGGTCGGCATCCCTGTCCTACAACCCGCTGGAACAATTCCAAGTTACTGATTTCTTCGACTTTTTGCATTTGAAATTTTCCTACGGGTACCAAGGAAATATGCAAGACGGACAGTCCCCGGAGATGATTATCAAGAAGTTGCCGATGGACGAGTATTATCACGAATTACTCTCGGAAGTTTCCATATACCCGAACCCGAATTTGAAATGGGAACGCACCAGTTCATTAAACGCGGGAATTGAGTTCTCCATTCTGAACCGCCGTTTGATGGTTAGTTCTGATTTCTATCATAAAAAAACGAAAGACGCTTTTCTTTCAAAAAAGATTTCCGGTGTAAACGGTATTGATTCTTACACGGTGAATAGCGGGGAAGTTCTAAACCGGGGATATAATGTGTCACTGACCGGTGTTCCCGTTCAAACGCAAGATTTCCGCTGGTCGCTTTCTACCTCTATTTCCAAAACGTTCAACCGGGTAGAAACTAAACCCTCGACGGATGAATTTAACGTGGACCACTTCTTGGACGGTACCGTTATCACCAAAGGGAATCCGGTAAATACATTTTTCTCGTATCGTTTCAAAGGATTAAGCCCGCTAGACGGAGGTCCCCTGTTCTACGATTATAAAGAAAATCCCGAACGCCTGTACGGTAAAAGTAAACACGATATATTTACTACCATACTGGAAGCATCCGGTTCTCGAGAACCCAAATTTTCAGGTAGTCTCAATAATACATTCACTTACAAGAATTTCAGGTTGAATATGACATTGGCTTATAGCCTCGGTGCCAAAACCCGCTTGTTCAAACTATTCGACAATCAAGATTTCGGTCCGGAACAAAACGTGAATCGAGATTTCCTTGACCGTTGGCAACGCCCGGGAGATGAAATGTACACCGACATCCCGGTGATTATGAATGGCGGAACTTCCGACTACGACGTGCACTGGTCCTCATATGGCGACCTATTGCCTACTTTCGGCGGTTCTGCATGGAATATGTATAATTACAGCAATCTCCGGGTGGTAAGTGCAGATTATTTGAAATGTACCACCATGACTTTAACTTATTCATTCCCGAACGAGTTGATTTCGAAATGGAAATTACAACGCTTGGAACTATCGCTGTCAACGAATAATCCGTTTATTTTCTGTTCCTCAAAATTGAAAGGGCAGACACCTACACAAGGCGGATTTACCACGATACAGTTGTCCGAACGTCCGACATTTTCTTTCGGATTGTATGTTTCATTTTAAATTACAACACACATGAAAAGATATAAATTTTCTTCTCTAATCGGAATATTATGCTGCACTTGTTTCGCTTGTGACAGTTTTTTAACAGAATATTCTCACGACCAGGCATATGTACAATCATACACAGATTTAGACGAACTGCTTCTAGGGTCCGGATATATGAAGTGTACTAAATCCAACAAGTACACCAGCTCGGCTAAAGATACCTACTACCCGTACATTCACTTTATGGCTGATGAAACCGAAGTACGCACCTCAGGCGAGTTCGATGATTGGTACGGCGATGAAACTTTAAGACTGTTCTACGGGTTCTACACATGGCAACGAGAGGTGAGTAAAGACCATGAAGGAACTTCCACTTGGACTGAAAACCAAGATTGGAATAATCTATACAAACATATCAATATTGCCAATACCGTTTTGTCGCAAATCGATAACCAAAAGGTCGAAACGACTAACGACCAGCAAAATGTAAATCGAATCAAAGGGGAAGCCCATTTCTTGCGGGGTGCTTACTATTTCATTTTAGCGAATTTGTACGGCAAACCCTATTCCACCGCCACTGCCCAAACGGACTTGGCTGTTCCTTTAAAATTAACCGAATATATCGAGGATAAGGTGTATACCCGAGCTACCGTAGAGAAAACTTATGAACAAGTGGTGAAAGATTTACTGGAAGCCGAAAATTATCTAAAAGGAATCCCACGGAAATCGGTTACCCGAACAAGCCATCAGGCTACATGCCTCATGTTAAGCCGGGTTTACCTCTACATGCAAAATTACACAGAAGCCGTAAAATGGGCAAAAGCCTGCCTCGAAGAACAATCTAACTTAACTGATTTAAATGGCTTCCAAGGAGAGATGTTTTTGAATCAATCATCCCCGGAATTAATTTTCACGATGGGAAGCAATTATATCGGGTACAATTTAACCCAAAAAGCAGGCAATTTTTCTGCATCGGATGATTTAATGAAATGCTATTCCGAAAATGATTTACGCAAACAATTTTTCTTCGGAGCCGTGGAAGAAGGAGTATACAAATACACGAAAGTCTTCACGACATACGGGATTCGCGAGATATCGGACAATTTCATTTTACGCACGGCGGAAGCTTACTTGAACTTGGCGGAAGCGGCAGCCTGTTTGGGTAACGAGTACACGACAGAAGCACAAAACGCGTACAACACGCTAAGAAAACACCGTTTCCCCAACTACACGGAGGAGCATTCCCTGACGGGCAAAGCTTTGGTGGAAGCTATCCGCTTGGAACGCCGGCGAGAATTATGTTTTGAAGGACACCGCTGGTTTGATTTACGCCGTTACATGGTAAACGAATTGTACCCGGAAGAGAAAACATTAACCAACACGTACGCGTTATTCAAATATAACTACACCTCGGAGCAATACGAAACTTCACTCCATAGAGTCTATACCTTGGAGCCACATGACGGAGCTTGGGTGTTACCGATACCCGATGCTGAGCTGGAGTCGAATTACGGAATGCCCGATAATCCAAGAAACGAACGCGAGTATAAACAGATAAAATAATAAAAATATGAAACATACTATATTACTTTTAGTTCTCACGTGCGCATTATGGTGTTGCTCCAAAGATGAGGATGTTACACCTTCCAACGTGGACCGAAATATGTTTGACATGCCGGATTTCTCCTCGGAAGAAGAGATGAAAATCCGAAGGGATTTTTACGAAAACACGACGTGCTATCTGATTTTCAATGATTCCTTATATTATCGCGCACTCACAACACCCGGTAGTTCAGAGCCGGAATGCGTGGTACTTGATTTAAAATACCAAATAACGGGGTACAGCGAAAACATTTTATTACGACATACATATTTGAAAAATATTCAAGACAAAGAGTTGGCGGCAAAGTTCGCGAAAGAAGAAATTCTGCCCAGACTCATTCCTGCACTCTATCCATACACGTTCTTCATGGTAGACCAATTCTTTGTCAGAGAGGAATCCATGTGGAGTGACGACTACGGTCCCGAAACGGAAAGAGCCGCTTACACGGGATATAACGCAACTTTAGTGGCTTACAATAATTATTACCAAATGGACGAAGCCGCTCGCAATGCTTACAAAAGAGCTATTATGTCTATTATCATGGCTAAAAATCACACGCAAATAGCAGATAGCGAGTATGACTCTTTCTACCAATATTCCCAAGATACATACGGCAAATATCCGGATTACGACGATACGCCATTGGAAGTCGGATTTCTGGAAACCTTCAGGTATGACTTCGGACGCAGTTTTTACTCGAAAAAAAACGACCTGTTAGCATACGTGATGGAGATATTCAAGTTGACGGGAGAGGAGTTCAACGAGAAATACGACAAGGAGAAATATCCATTAGTTCACTTGAAAAAAGAGGCTTTGGTGAAGATATTTGAAAATCTCGGGGTAAAGGTTTATTAATTCAAAAAGATTCTATTATGAAATACATGATTTTAGTTTTATCAATCATATGCGTACTGGGGTATGCCTGTTCGGATGACAATGACGAAAAAGAAGTTCCCGTCATTCACCCCGAAGCGGAAGGAACATGGGTAAATCCCCAAGACGGAATCACGTATCACTGGGTTCGTTACGGAAAACAGGATTGGTTATGCGAAAACATGAGAACGGAAACCGCTACCGGCACCTTTTTCAAAGACGAGAAATACATAACGGAAGAGAATTTATCAAAATACGGTTACGTGTACACGTTTGAAGGTGCAAATTCATTAGCTGTCGAGGAATGGCGTTTACCGACAGACGAGGACTGGAAGGCATTGGAACACCATTTGGGTATGTCCCAACAAGATTGCGATGCGGAAGAATGGCGAGGTGATTTCGAGGGACAACTGATGATGCAGGGTAACACGGGCAGCGGTCTGGGATTGACTTGTAGCGGATATTATTACACTACCGGAGGCTCAGGGGTACGCAATTTCATGGTTGATGGCATTTATTGGACATCAACCCTAGATTCCCGCACGTCAGGATATGCATGGACTCGCATGATTTCTTACAATCGTTCCGATATCCGGCGTTTCTCTATGATGACAGCAAAAGGTTTAAGTGTACGTTTGGTTCGTGATGTTAAATAAGATTAGAATATGAAAAGAGTTTATACAATTGTATCCATTTTATTTTTTTCACTCGTGACTTTCGCCCAAAGTGGTACCCAGTTCATGGATAACCGTCCATGGCAGGAGGTACTGCAACGGGCGCAACGGGAAAATAAATTGATTTTCGTGGATTGCTACACGAGTTGGTGTGGTCCTTGCAAACAATTAGCCACAGAAGTATTCCCCCAAGAAAAAGTGGGGGAATATTTGAACAAACGTTTCGTCAATGCCAAATACGACGTGGAAAAAGGAGAGGGATTAGCGGTAGGGAAACAATACGAAAAAGAGATTAAGGTTTTCCCGACAATGCTGATTCTAACCGCACAAGGCGAAGTCATTCATAAAGTATCGGGGAGTCGTCCTGCGGATGAATTAATCGCCGCCATCGAAGAAGGATTGCAAGGGAACACCATTTACAACCTGAGAAAAGAGTACGACAGAGGAAATCGGGAATGGAGTTTTATCCAAAAGTTCTTACATTTATTGGAAACAGCCAGCGAACGAAAAGAGTACGAAAAGGTGGCACGGGAATATGCCTCCCGCTTCCCTATTGACAGTCTGCTTAACAAAGATATCTGGAATATCGTGGGGAAGTTCGTGATACAAACGCCTTTCAGTCCGGAATTCCGCTTCGCGGTGGAACATATCGACGACTTGGATAGCAAGGGACTCGTGAATCGCTACCAATTGGAAAGCAAGTTAAGCGAAGAGATGGGATTTGCCGTAAATTCTATTTTTCTTGTTTCCAATCAAAAACATAGCGAGGATTCACTTGCCAAATTACAAGAAAAAATCGATTACCTGCGAACACTATTGAAAAAGCCGGTGAAAGGATTTCCCGAATCACTTGCCGAACTCTCTATTGTCGAAAGCAAGATAAAGAATGACACGAATCAATTATACGAAAGATTGTGCGTACTGGTCGAATGCGGTTTCGCTAATCGTGACCTTTTCCTTTCCGATATGCTAAAATATCTGGCTCGAAATTTAAATAGCGAAGCCCGTTTAAAGCGCTGTATCAATATCGCCGAATACATGAAAGAAATCAGTTCGAAATCAAGCTGGGTGCAAGAGGGCTTCGACGAAGTCATCACTCTAGCCAATCAAAAATTGGAAAGCAAGAAATAAAGATTTTATCAACATTGAAAATAGTTCTAATTGTATGAAAAAAATTTTACTGTTAAGCGTATGGCTGGTTGCCACGATTGTGGTGTACGCTCAAGAAGCGGGAAAAGGTATCAAATTTCTGGATAATGAACCTTGGGAAGAAGTGGTGAAAACCGCCAAAAAACAACGAAAACTAATTTTCGTGGATTGCTACACGAGCTGGTGCGGTCCTTGCAAAAAGTTAGCCGCTGAAGTTTTCACGCGGAAAGACGTGGGCGACTATGTCAACAAGAAATTCGTCAGCGTGAAGTATGATGTAGAAAAACCTAACGGGTTGGAATTCGCTCGCAAATACCGGGAACTGATTTCTGCATTCCCTACCCTATTATTAATCCGCCCGGACGGTTCCGTGATGCAACGCATCGTGGGGGCATTCCCCGCCGAAGAGATTCTGGAGGCCATTCAAAACGGAGTGGACGGGAAAACATGGCAGACATTGGAAAAAGAATATTTGAACGGGAAACGGGATTACGATTTTGTCATGACTTATCTTGACTTGTTGCTTAAATCCGGTGAAAATGAAAAATATGCCGATGTCAAACGAGCATACGTGAAACAATTTCCCGTTGACAGTTTGTTAAATCCGCAAATATGGGAACTGGGAGCCGAATACATTCAACACCCCAAGACGGAAGAATATCAATTTGTACTCAAACATCTGGATGAATTCGCTCAACGAGGATTCGACCGATACGATTTGGAATGGATATTAGCAATCAACGCTTATTATCAGATTAGCGATATTATCAAAACCGGTTTCAAAACACAGAATCAAGACACTATAGCCGAATTGAAAAAACAACTTAAGGAGTTGGAAGTAACATTAAACAATCCGGTGAAAAATTTCCCCGAATATTTGGCTTACGTACGGCTCGAAGAAAGTTATTTAAATCAAGATTCAGAAGAGTTGGCCTATCGATTAATCTACTTGGGGGAACATCATCTCGCAGCTTATTTGGAATGGGTTAAAAACTGGTTCGAGTACACTATCGAGCATCTGGAAGACAAACAACTAATTCAACGCTGTTTGGACTACCTGTACCAAGCTCAACAAGCCAATGAAATCGGGAACGATTGGATTGTCACCAATTGTTACAATGTACTTGCCAAAGGTTACGCGAAACTGGGCGACCAGAACAAAGCCGAGGAATACACTCAAAAAGCAAAACAAATAGACGCACAAAACAAGGAAAGACTAAACATTTTTAAATAATAATCACGATGAACAAATTTATTATTTTAGCTATGATGTTCATAGCTTTGATATCCTGTAACACAACACCTGAAACCCATGTCGGTTTTCAAGTCGAGGATACGCAACTTTATCCGGAGGCAGTGTTGATGACCAAGGATTCTATTTATACACAGGCTTTAAGCGCGAATAATTCCACCACATTTACATTGCTCAAAAAGTTTGAACCGGCTTACGGGGCTATGTTTTTCGGACAAAAACACGTTTTATTGTACGTTGAACCGGGAAAAAGCTTCGAGCTTTCCGTAAAAATGGAGGGAAGAAAAGCAGTACCGACTTTTTCCGGGGAGGGAGCCAAAAAGAACCAGTATTTGAATAACACGGACTTTAGTTTTACCCCCGATTACAAATTAAGCGAAACCGAATTCGCCGCTTCTTTGGATAAACAGCTAGAAAAACTTTACAAAAATCTGGATGCCCAAGGATTTGATAACTACTTTAACAATCTTGAAAAAAAGAGATTAAAGTACTCCGTTTTCAGTAGCCTGCTGGAATACCGTTCCGCGCATCTTTATGCTATCGAAAATTTCGAATACCAATATCCCGATGCCTATTTCAATAAACTGGCCGAAGTTTTTACCGAAGATGAAGATATGCTGGGAATGGGAGTTTACCAAGAATACATGAAAAAGATGGTATCCTATATCTCTATTAACAATATGCCGGAATTCGAAGATTTCTTGTATATCAAAGAGCAATTGAATTACGTTTGCCAGCATTTCAAGAATCCGGCTGTCGCAGAATTCATGGTAGACTACATCATTTCCGACCACGTTGCAGGTGAAGGAATAGGCAAGTTAGAGGAATTAGCCCCTATCTACAAAACTAAAGTTCACGACCCGAAAAAAATAGCGGCTTTCAACACATTATGTGATAAATGGCGCAGAATTGCCCCGGGACAGCCCTCTCCTTCATTTACTTACAAGGACATCAACGGGAAAGATGTCCACTTGTCGGATTTTGCCGGAAAGTATGTCTATATCGATAATTGGGCAACTTGGTGCGGTCCCTGCCGCCGGGAACAACCCATGTTGAAAAAACTGGAAGAAAGATACGCCGGAAAAAATATTTGTTTCGTTAGTGTTTCGTGCGACCAAGACAAAAGCGCTTGGGAAAAGGTCGTGAAAGAAGATAAATTAGAAGGCATTCAATTATTTGCCGGAACTTCTGATGCTTTTATGGATGCATATATGATAACGGCTATCCCACATTTCATTCTAATTGACCGGGAAGGCAAGGTTATTAATGCAAAAATGAGCCGTCCCTCTGACCCGGAAACCGTTAAATTCCTCGATGCTTTAGAAGGGCTTTAATTTAGACTTACACAGTTTTGACAAAACGAATCAACGAGAGGGTGTGTTTGACACACCCTCCTTTTTCTAATCATCTTCCCTTGACAAGTAGTTGAATATTGTTAAAGATTCGTTAAGACCTAATTTAGAAAAGATACCACTTATTTTTCTTTCCTATCTTGCGTCAAAATTTACCCATATTTATTATTCAAATTATGAAAAGCCTTATCTCGATTATTACCTTATTGATATTCAGCTTTACTGTTTTCGGACAGGGGGTGAACTTCGAGCATCTTACATTCGACGAAGCCTTGGCGAAAGCTAAAGCGGAGAATAAGCTCATCTTCATGGATTGCTACATCATCGGATGCGGACCTTGTAAATACATGAGCGAAAAAGTTTTCACACAAGAAAAAGCCGGCGTATATTTTAACCCGAAATTTATATGTGTGAAATTTGACATGGGAAAAGGCGAAGGACCAACATTGGCAAAAAGATTCGAAGTCAAAGCCTACCCGACTTTCCTCATCATTCACCCAGACGGAAACATTCAACACAAGATTGTCGGAGGCGGGGAGTTGGAAGATTTTATTCCCCGTGTCGAAAAGGGGCTACACGAAAAAACTTCTTTGAGTTACTTAACGAAGTTACACGAAAAAAAGAAAATGAACAAAAAACAATTGATAGATTACCAAATTGCCCTACTTACTGCCGACGAAAAAGAGAAAAGTGCAAACGTAGCTGAAGAATTGGCGACTGTTTTAAAAGACAAGGACAAATTGCAAAAAAAATATTGGACAATTATCGAAAATGACGGCTATGGTTCCTCTAACTTCAAATTTGTCGTGGCTAACGTTGACCGTTTCAAAAAAATGTAGGTAAAGATAAAGTAGACGCATACCTATATAATAATTATAACAAAGCCATTGATAATTGTACACGTTGGGGAGCAAAAGAACCCCAAGTTCAATTGACCAAAATCCGTCAAGAATTACTAAACCTCGGGCTAGAAAAGCAAGATAGATTAATAAATAAAGTAGATTTAATCGAAGCAACTTTGAACAAAGACGTGGAAAAAGTCATTTCGGTGATTTCCCGAAAAAAAACAAACGCTGACATTTTTTCTGTCATGTCAGCCCTCTATGCAATCAAATCCAAAGCGACAAAAGAGCAATTGGAACGTATAGCTATTTTAGGAAATAAATTCATAGAAAATGCCGCTCCCGGAAGAGAAAAAGCAGATTTGGAAACAATTTTCGAGGATTTCAGAATTGCCGCTCACACGGGAATATACTTCCAAGAATTGACTTATGAGCAAGCCTTGGCGAAAGCGAAACAACAACGGAAGAGGCTCTTTATCGACTGCTACACCAGCTGGTGCGGTCCCTGCCAATACATGGCAAACAAGGTATTCACACAAGAGAACGTGGGTGATTTCTTCAACAAGAATTTCATTTGCGTGAAATATGACATAGAGAAAGGTGAAGGTCCGGAATTAGGCAAGAAATTCGGTGTCAGAGCCTACCCGACTTTTGTCATCGTGAACCCGGACGGAAGTATCCGCCACAAACTTGTAGGCGGCGGTGAAGGTGAAGAATTTATCAAGCGGGTAGAAGAATCTTTCGATGATGAAAAAGCTCTCGGAACTTCCATCACCAAATACAATGAAGGAAACCGGGACAAAGCATTTCTGGCTTCTTACACCCAAACATTACTCGACCTGTATGATCCGGCAGCGAAAGACGTGGCAAATGAATTGTTTGTAACCTTGAGTGACGAAGAGAAAGTATCTCCCGACTATTGGTTCATCTTTGACAGAAAAGAACTTAGCCCAAAAGGTTCCGACGCGGAGAAATTCCTGTTGGCCAACCGGGCAAAATTCAACGCTACAACAGGAAAAGAAGTTGTTGATACAAGACTGAGCAAAGATTTACAACAAGAACTCATGGAAATCCTTGCCACGAAAGGCCAGACAATCAAAGCAACCCGATTTGACGAGATCACGAAAGAAGTGAAAAGTTTGAAACTAAGCAACGAGAAATCATTGCTCGGGCTTGTGGCTATCGGTAGAGCGGTAAAGGATGGCAATGTCGATCGTTTTCTGGCTACTTGCGAGAAAGAGATGCCAAAAGTAAAAGCAGACAAACGGTTATTAAATTACTATTTATCGCAACTTACCACCCGAGGCACTGACGCACAAAAAGCCCGCTGGAAAAAAATCGCGAATAAATATCTATAAGAGTTCATAAGGTTTATAAGGTTCATAAAGTTTATAAAGTAATGGATGTCTTTCGGGCAAAACTTAACGGCAGTTCATACTGCCGCAGACAAAGCACCCGCAGGGACCATAAACCTTATGAACCTTACAAACTTTATGAACTTTATACCTCCTCTTTTTCATTTATAATTGTCAACCGTTTTTCATTTTCAATTGTTTTACGTAAGTTTGCACCCTAATTTTAGGACGAACTGCTTGAAAAAGCGATAACTCTGCTTCCGAGGGAAGCGAAAAGTAAAAGAGAATCGTGTATGATTGAAAATTTAGTAATTGTCGAGTCTCCGGCGAAAGCCAAGACGATTGAACGTTTTTTAGGAAAAGATTATGTTGTAAAGTCCAGCTTCGGACATATCCGAGATCTTGAAAAAAAAGATTTAGGGATAGATATAGAACATAATTTCCAACCCCAATACGAAATATCTCCCGATAAAAAAGCGATTGTAAAAGAGTTGAAGCAACTCGCGAAAGAGGCCAAGACCGTGTGGCTGGCTTCCGATGAGGACCGCGAGGGAGAAGCCATCGCTTGGCACCTGTTTGAAGTGCTCGGCTTAAAAAAGGAAAACACGAAACGGATCGTTTTTCACGAGATCACGAAAGATGCCATACTGCATGCCATCAATAACCCGCGGGATATTGACGGTAACTTGGTAAACGCCCAACAAGCCCGTCGGGTACTCGACCGACTGGTGGGATTTGAAGTTTCTCCGGTTCTCTGGAAAAAGGTAAAACCATCGCTTTCTGCCGGACGGGTTCAGTCCGTGGCGGTAAAACTCATCGTGGAGAGAGAGCGGGAAATCAATCATTTCGAGGAACAAAAGTACTATAAAGTAATCGGTACATTCGAAACGAAAGATGCTAACGGGAATATCACACCCCTGAAAGCGGAATTATCCGAGCGTTTCTCCACGCGGGAAGAAACACTCAAGTTCTTGGAAGCTTGTAAAGAAGCCTCCTTCTCGGTCAGCGATGTGGTTACAAGACCGACCAGTCGTAAACCGGCTCCGCCTTTCACGACTTCCACGTTACAACAGGAAGCATCCCGGAAACTCGGTTTCTCCGTTTCCCAAACCATGTCCGTGGCACAAAAGCTTTACGAGCAGGGATCGATCACTTACATGAGAACGGACTCCGTGAACCTGTCCCAACTGGCTATCGGTGCAGCCAAAGCAGTGATCACGAATGCCCTTGGAGAAAAATATTCCAAGCCACGGAATTACGCAACCAAAACCAAAGGGGCACAGGAAGCCCACGAGGCTATCCGCCCGACTTACATGGACAAAGAATCCATTAGCGGGGATCGTAACGAGCAGCAACTTTACGCCTTGATCCGTAAACGGACACTGGCATCCCAAATGGCAGATGCGGAACTGGAAAAAACTACCGTAACCATTGCCATTTCAGGACAAAAATATAAATTCGAGGCAGAGGGAGAAGTCATCATCTTCGACGGTTTCTTGAAAGTTTACATGGAATCGTTCGATGACGAGAAAGAAGAAGACGAGGCAGCATTACTACCCGCCATTCGCAAGGGCGACCAACTGGAACGCTCGCTTGTGCAGGCACAGGAACAATACACGCTGCACCCGCCCCGTTATACGGAGGCAAGCCTCGTGAAAAAAATGGAGACCTTGGGTATCGGGCGTCCTTCTACCTACGCGCCGACAATTACCACGATTCAAAACAGAGGCTATATTCTCCGGGAAAGCCGGGACGGGGTTGACCGGGAACTGGACCAAATCGATTTAAAAGGACAAAATATCAAAATAAACAAGATCAAGAAGACTTTCGGGGCAGAAAAGAAGAAACTTTTCCCCTCGGATATCGGGATGGTCGTTACTGATTTCCTGTCCCAGTATTTTACCAACATCATGGATTACAATTTCACTGCCAAAGCAGAAACCGCACTCGATCATATCGCTGAAGGAGAAATCGAATGGCAATCCATGATCGGCTCTTTCTACCGTCCTTTTCACGCGAACGTGGAGAAAACGCTGAAAGAGTCGGAGCGTAACAGGGGAGAACGCATACTGGGAACGGAACCTCAAACGGGTGAAACGGTGAGCGTTCGTATCGGACGTTTCGGACCTATGGCTCAAATCGGCGAGGGTGAAAATGTACGGTATGCCGGGCTGCTTAAAGGGCAATTAATGGAAACCATCACGCTGGAAGAAGCTCTTGATTTGTTTAAATTTCCTCGCCAGTTAGGCGAATATGAAGACAAACCCGTCAGCGTGGGTATCGGTCGTTTCGGACCGTACATCAAACATAATCAGCTCTTCGTTTCTTTGAAAAAAGGAGTTGACGAGCCGGGTACAATCACGCTGGAAACCGCTATCGAGCGTATCGAGGAAAAGCGGGAAATCGAGAGAAACCGGAAAATCAAAGAATTTGATAATGGTGTTCAAATCCTTAACGGACGTTTCGGACCTTATATTACTTTCAATAAAGAAAACTATAAAATCCCGAAAGGACAAGAGGCCGATAAATTGACGTTCGAGGAAACCATGGCTATCATAGCGAAAGGTAACGACACCAAAAAGAAAACGACGAAAAAAACAACAAAGAAGACAGCAGAAAAAACAACAGAAAAAACGAAAAAAACAACCACAAAAAAGAAGAGTAAAAAGAGTGAGTAAGTGAATATATAGAAGGGGATAAAATTTATTTGCATAAAACCAATCCATTTTATATATTCGTACCCTCGAAAATAGATTATTTCGTGTGGAAAACATAAAATTTTAATATAAATGGCAACATTACAAAAAATTAGAAATCGCGGCGGACTACTTGTTAGTATCGTGATTGGTTTGGCCCTTGTGGCTTTCATTGTTGGAGATGCGCTTAGTTCTGGAGCCAGCCTTCTTAACCGCTCTAAAAATCAAGTCGGAGAGATCGCCGGAGAAGCTATCAGCATTCAGGATTATCAGCAAAAGGTAGCGGAGAACGAGGAAACGATCAAATCAATGAACAATTTACCTTCTCTAAACGAAGAGCAACAACGAATGATTCGCGAAAACACGTGGAATCAGATCGTGTCCGAAAACATCATGCAAAAAGAATATGAAAGTCTTGGGCTAGGTGTCAGCGGAGATGAGTTGTTCGATTTCACTTTAGGGGAAAATATGCATCCCAGTATCAAACAATTGTTCACCGATCCGCAAACCGGTGCTTTCGATAAAAATCTTGCCAGAGAAAGAATACAAATGATTTTGAACGCTCCCGCCAATAATATGCAAGCTCAAGCAAGCAAACAATATTGGTTGAACATGGAAGATCAGGTAGAAGCAGCCCGCAAGCAAGAGAAATACAATTCATTGTTAATGAAAGGTATGTTTATCCCGAACGAGATTGCAAAAGAATACGCCGAGAATGCTTTAACGACTGTTGACATCAGCTTCATCTCGAAGAGTTATAACACGGTAAGCGATTCAGCCGTAAGCGTGACGAACAACGAAATAAAAGATTATTACAATTCACACAAATACCTGTTCGAACAACAGGAAATGCGGCAAATCGTTTACGTGAACTTTGACGTTTCCGCTTCAGCCGAAGATATTCAAGAAACAGAAGAATGGGTAAAAGAGTCCATTCCGGAATTTACCAATGCAAGTAACGTGATTGAATTCGCTAATCTTTCATCCGAAAAAAGATTCCAACCCAAATACTACAAAAAAGGAGAAATCGGGAATGAAGAATTGGATGAATTTCTTTTCACTGAAAAAGGTAACGGCGTGTACGGACCTTACTTGCAAGACAACGCGTACAATATTGCACGCGTAGCCGACCGTAAAGTAATGCCCGACTCTGTAAAAGCCCGCCATATCTTGATTTCAACCCAAACGATGGAGGCTTCCCGCGCTGAGAAATTAGCGGACAGTCTGGCTGGATTAATCCGTAAAGGAGGCGACTTCGACGACCTTGCCAGAAAATATTCCGCGGATCAAAATTCAGCTATCAACGGGGGTGACTTGGGATGGTTTACACAGGAAATGATGATACCTTCATTCAGTGACACTGCATTTATTGCCAAGAAAAATGAAGTTAAAATCACGAAAACTCCTTACGGTTACCACGTTCTTCAAGTAATGGACATGACAAAACCGGTAGAGAAAGTATTACTCGGAATCATTGCCAAAGAGATTACCCCGTCACAACAGACGGTCAACAAAATCTACAATGATGCCCGTACTTTCGCTAACAATATCAACACGCTTGCCGATTTCGATGCGGCTGTTACTGCTAACAATCAAACCAAGCGTATCGCGAATTTAGGTAAAAACGACGCTACTATCCCGGGTATTGAAAGTGCCAGAGAGATTATCCGTCAGGCTTACTTAACGGATAAACCGGGATTCATCCTTATGGACAAGGAGAAATCTCCGATTTTCGAAACAGGGGATAAATTCACGGTTGCCGTGTTAACCAACATTCAAGAAGAAGGTATCGCACCGTTAAACAGTGTAGCCCCCATGATTCGTACCGAACTTATCAGAAAGAAAAAAGGTGAAATCATCGCAAAAGAATTGACCGGTGCTATCTCCGGTAGCGAAAGTTTGCTTTCTGTCGCTCAAAAGGCAAACGCACAAGTTATGGATGCGACGGATGTCAGCTTCAGTTCCTTCCAAATCCCCGGAGCCGGAATCGAACCCAAATTAATCTCTGAAGTGATGACCTTGCAGGAAAATCAAATCTCCAAACCGATTATCGGTAACCAAGGAGTATATGTAGTAGTAGTTAATTCCAAAACCGTTGAAACGGCTACCCCCGAACAAATCGAGGCTGCAAAGAATTCAGCACTACAAATGAACATGACCAAAATTTATTATCAGACTCTTCCCGCCTTGATTAAGAAAGCAGGAGTTACCGATGCCAGATATAAATTTTACTAATAGCCTAAACCACAAACCAAGAAAACCGTCCGATACACCGGGCGGTTTTCTTTTGTCAAAAAAAGCGCTATTTTTGTTTTGAAAAATAAATACGACATGGAAGAATATTTCGCACACGAAACAGCCGTCATTGACGAAGGCGCAATCATAGGAAAAGGAACTAAAATATGGCATTTCTCACATATCATGAGCAATTGCCGCATCGGGGAAAACTGTAATATCGGACAGAATGTAGTAATCTCTCCCGACGTCATTCTGGGAAATCAAGTGAAAGTACAAAACAACGTATCGGTCTACACGGGCGTGACCTGCGATGACGACGTATTTTTGGGTCCTTCCTGCGTGTTCACGAATGTAACGAACCCGCGGAGTGCCGTGAACCGCAAAAGCCAGTACGCACGGACGCACGTGGGTAAAGGTGCGACAATCGGGGCAAACGCAACCATCGTCTGCGGGCATGACATCGGGGCTTACGCCTTTATCGGCGCCGGGGCTGTCGTGACCAAAACCGTCCCCGCTTACGCCTTGCTGGTCGGGAATCCGGCACGCCAACTGGGATGGATGAGCGAATACGGGCATAGGCTGCATTTCGACAAAGACGGCATCGCCGAATGTCCCGAAAGCAAACAACGGTATCGCTTGCAAAACGGTATTGTAGAAAAGATTACAGAATAATAATATAAAATATTCCATCATGAATATAGCCATGGTAGACCTTCACGGGCAATACGAACGTATTCGGGAAGAGATAAACCACGCCATACAGGAAGTCCTCGACTCTGCGGCATTTATCAACGGACCGCAAGTTAAACAATTTGAACAACACCTCGCGGAATACAATCAAGTGGAGCACGCGATAACTTGCGCGAACGGAACCGATGCCCTGCAAATTGCCTTGATGACCTTAGGCTTACAACCGGGTGACGAAGTGATTGTGCCCGTGCATACCTACGTGGCAACGGCGGAAGTGATTGCCTTACTGCATTTAGTACCCGTGTTTGCGGATTGTGTGGCAGACCGCTTTACGATAGACGTTACCCGGATTGAAGAAAAAATCACCCCCCGCACGAAAGCCATCGTACCCGTTCACCTGTACGGTCAATGTGCCGACATGGAGCCTTTGATGGAAATTGCCAAACGCCACAACCTCTCCGTGGTGGAGGATGCCGCGCAATCCATCGGGGCGGAGTACACTTTCAGCGACGGACGGAAACTGAAATCCGGGTGTATCGGCGATATCGGCACCACTTCATTTTTCCCGTCCAAGAACTTGGGATGCTACGGGGACGGCGGAGCCTTATTTATCCGGGACGCCCGACTGGCAGAACGTGCCCGCATGATTGCCAATCACGGGCAAAAGATTAAATACCACCACGATATCGTGGGTTGCAATTCCCGGTTAGACACGCTACAAGCCGCCATTCTCGACGTGAAATTACGTTATCTCCGCGAATACACTGCCGCCCGTAACCGGGTTGCCGACAAATACGACGAGGGACTGGCTTCCGTCAAAGGCATTATACTTCCCGCCCGAGCAGCCAATAGCACGCACGCGTTCCACCAGTACACGATACGAGTGGCGGACAAACGCAGGGATGAACTGAAGACTTTCCTGCAATCCCAAGGCATCCCGAGCATGATATATTACCCGGTTCCTTTACACCTGCAACAAGCCTACCTCCGCGAAGGACAAGGGAAAGGCTCGTACCCCGTGTCGGAGCAACTGAGCGAAGAGGTACTATCCCTGCCCATCCACACGGAAATGAAACCGGAGGTTCAAGAATATATCATACAACAAATACACGCGTTTTTTAATCAATAATACCCGTTCCATGAACATTATCACCATCGTAGGGGCAAGACCTCAATTCGTGAAAGCGGCAGTAGTCAGCAGGGAAATCAGCACTCGCGACGATATTCACGAAACCATCATACACACGGGGCAACACTTCGACCCCAATATGAGTGATTTGTTTTTCGAGGAAATGCGGATTCCCGCTCCCGGTTACAACCTCAATATCAACAGCCTGAGTCACGGCGCCATGACCGGTAAGATGCTTGAAGAAATCGAAAAAGTACTTCTGGACAAGAAACCGGACTGGGTGCTTGTGTACGGGGACACGAACTCCACCCTCGCCGGGGCTCTTGCCGCGAAGAAATTACATATCCGGGTGGCACACGTGGAAGCCGGGTTGCGTTCATTCAACATGACCATGCCGGAAGAAATCAACCGGATTCTGACAGACCGCGTTTCCGATATCCTTTTCTGCCCGACGGAAACGGCTATCCGCAACCTGAAAAACGAAGGCTTCGACCATTTCGACTCCCGTGTCGTGCTATCGGGAGATGTCATGCTGGACGCCGCCCTCTTCTATCGGCAATACAGCCGTCCGCCACAAATCGAACTGAAGCGGGATTTCGTACTCGCCACCCTGCACCGGGCTGAAAACACGGATACTCCCGAATACTTGTCGGAAATTATCCGGGCACTGGAAACGATTTCACGGGAGCAAGACGTCCTTCTCCCCCTTCATCCCCGTACCCGGGCAAAACTGGAGGCTTCCGGCTATAATACCCGACTCTCCCCCATTCGTTTCATCGACCCCGTGGGATACCTTGAAATGATTCACTTGCTGGACAAATGCTCGCTCGTCATGACGGATAGCGGGGGCTTACAAAAAGAGGCTTTCTTCTTCCGGAAATATTGTATCACGCTCCGGAACGAAACGGAATGGACTGAACTCGTCGACCACGGTTACAATACCTTGGCGAGAAATTCATACGACAGAATTATCCAAGCCTACCGGGAGCAACCGCACCCTGACTTTTCTACCCCCCTGTACGGTGACGGACATGCCGCGAAAGTGATTGTCGATACTTTAATCGAGGCGTAAGATGAAAAAGAAAGTTTTAATTATTACCTACTATTGGCCGCCAAGCGGGGGACCGGGAGTACAACGGGTGCTAAACTTCGCGAAATACCTGCCCAAGTACGGGTGGGACCCCGTGATACTGACCGTCAGAAAAGGCGAGTATCCCGCTAAAGACCCCTCGTTGGAAAAAGAAATCCCGTCGCACCTAAAAGTGTACAAGACAAAAACGTTCGAACCGTTCTCCATTTTCAAACTGGTTTCCGGCAAAAAGAAGGACGACGCAATCGGTACCTATATTCTCTCCGAGAAAAGCCCGAACCTCGTCACCCGCCTCTCCAAATGGATTCGGCTAAACCTCTTCATCCCCGATGCCCGTGTCGGCTGGAAACGTTATGCCGTGAGGGAAGGAAAGAAAATCATCCGGTCGGAAAACATTGATTTGATTCTCACCTCCTCCCCTCCCCATTCGTTGCAACTAATCGGTCAAGCCCTTGCCCGAAAAACAGGCAAACCGTGGATTGCCGACTATCGCGACCCGTGGAAAGAAGTCGTTTACAACCAAAACCTGAAAAGAAGTGTCCGTGCCGAGCGTAAAGACCGTCGTCTGGAACACGACGCCTTGAATGCCGCCGATGGCATCGTGTCCATCAGCAAGGACATCCTGCAATTGCTCGAAAGCAAACGCGAAAAACTGCGAAACGGTTGTCTGGTCTTCAACGGTTACGACAACCATCCGGCTCCCCTCCCGCGTAACGACTGCCCCGTGATTACTTACACGGGAGTACTTTCAGTCACCCGTATCCCGACACCTTTACTACCCGCCCTTCGGGAATTGCGGGAAGAAAATATACGGTTCCGGCTGAAATTCATCGGGAACACCTGTCCCGAACTGCGACAACTCGTGGAGGAAAACGGGCTGACAGCCGACACGAAATACATATCCTATCTCCCCCACGACGAATCGATACGCCATATCAACTCGTCCGACGCCCTGTTACTTGTCATTGATAACGTACCAAACAACAAGGGCATCCTTACCGGAAAATTGTTCGAGTACATCGGGGCACAACGTTCCATCTTCGCCGTCGGCAATACCGAGGGTGAAGCCCGCCACATCATCGACGAATGTCAATGCGGGGAAATGGTCGACTACAATGACACGGAAGGTGCCAAAAGAATATTACGCAAACTCCACGAGGCATGGCAACGTCAAACACCCGCCTACTCGTTCTCGAACAGTTCCCGTTATTCCCGCGAGGCAACCACCGGGGAGCTGGCTCATTTCATGAATCACGTGCTTTCCCGGCACACGAAATAAACAAGCCTATGAAACTGAAAAATGCCCTATTCTTCGGAAAAAGATTGTTGACCGATTTCAACGAGAACAAGCATCTGGCTACTTGCACGGACAACAAAAGCACAGAACTGACTTATTATTATTTTCTTTTTGAAGAGGACAAAATCAACACGCGGGGCGGCAACCACCCGTTCCAATTTGATGAAGCGGGTATTCCCCTCGTGCACTCCTACATCGACGTGGTCGACGGGAAAGGATATTACTATTACCCTATCACCATCGGGCAATACGCTTTGGCCGTGTTTCATAGCTGGCTCAAAACACATGATAGCGAAAAGAAAGCCTATTTCCTCCGTTTTGCCGATTGGTTCATGCAGCAACGGGAGGAATCGCCCGAATTGGGCTGCTACTGGCTGACCGAAACCGCCAAACCGGAATACCGCGTCACCACCCCGTGGAAATCGGCATTCACCCAAAGCCGGGCTATCTCTATCCTCTTGCGGGCATGGCAAATGACACGAAACACGGAATACCTGCACGCGGCAACACTTGCCCTTATCCCTTTCACGAAAGATATATCCGAAGGCGGTGTTTCCGTTGACCGGGCAATCGGCGAAACGTTCTATGAAGAGTACACGGCCGCCTGCCCTACCCGCGTGTTGGACGGGCATATATTCTCGCTCTTCGGTCTACACGATTACATTCGTGCCGTCCCGGAAGAAGTGAATCCCGACGGGCACGCCCTCGCCCTCCATCTATTCAAGGAAGGTGTGGAAGGACTTATCCGCCAACTACCTAAATTCGACATGGGTTACTGGTCCCGCTTCAACCGCTGCGACCTGCCCGGTTACCCGCAAAACGATCCCTGCACTATCGGCTATCTCCGGCTGGTACGCCATCAATTGCTGGTACTCCACCAAATCACGGGTAAAGACGAATTACGCACGTACAGTGAAAAATTCCGCCGATACGACAATATCCGGAATATCCTGAAAATGTATCGCCATAAATTCAAGGCTCTGAAAAAACTGAACAGGTTATAGCCCCATCCCTCACCACCATGACCTAACCTTTACCCGACCACATAAATGGTGCAATGACCAATCATGAAGGTATCATAAACGTTGATTTACGTCTATGATACGTTCATGATACGTTCATGCTACGTTCATGAGGTTAGGAAAAGGTTAAGAATAGGCTGCCCAACCATAAAATAAGTATAGATATTCCGTATCTCTCTTTTTTGTGTTACTTTTGTAAAAAATGCAACCGATGTCCAATTAATTAACAAAGAATATGTGCGGAATAGCCGGAATATTTGAACGCGACAAGGATAACAAAGAATTGATGTCGGAAATGCTGACCGCCATAAAACACCGCGGTCCGGATGACCAAGCCGTCTATGTCCACCGGGATTTTACTCTCGGGCATCGGCGCTTGTCCATTATCGACGTGACAACTTGCGGGAATCAACCCGTATTCAACGAGGATAAAACGGTTTGCGTTATTTTCAACGGGGAAATATACAATTACGAGGAGATACGGGAAGAATTAAAAAATAAAGGACACGTGTTTTACACGGCTACCGACACGGAAGTGCTAGTTCACTTGTACGAGGAACACGGTACCGGACTCTTCAACAAGCTGAACGGTATTTTCGCTTTTGCCCTGTTGGACATGAAGAACGAGCGCTTGATTCTTGCCCGGGACCATTTCGGGGTGAAACCACTTCACTATTTTTTGAAAGACGGCGTACTGGTATTCGGCTCGGAGCAAAAATCCATTATCCTTCATCCCAAGTACGAGCGACAACTCAACCTGAAGGCCTTACACGTTCACTTGAACTTGCGGTACACGCAAGGCAACGAAACCCTGTTCGAGGGAATCAAACGTATCCCGCCGGCACATTATGCCGTGTTCGAGAAAGGGTTGTTCACGGTAAAACGCTACTGGCAATTGTCTGTCGATGTCAATCGCTCCATCACGGAAGACGAGGCAAAGGAGCGGATGAACGCGTTGATCAAACAGGCAGTGAAACGCCAGCTGGTGAGCGACGTCCCCGTGGGAGTATATCTTTCGGGAGGGTTAGATTCTTCCGCTATCGTGCAAAAGATGCATGAACTAGGTGTACCGGAAATCAACACGTTTACCATGGGATTCAACGAACCCACGGACGAGTTTCCCGATGCGCAACAGATAGCGGATCATTTTCACACGAATCATCACACGCTGAGTCTGTCGATGAACCCGATGCGACAAATGCCGCAAGTTATATGGCACGCGGAAGAACCGAAAATCAATTTGTTGCAGGGATTCAACATGTCGGCGTTCGTCCACCCCACGGTGAAAGTTGTACTGGGGGGATTAGGCGGGGACGAGCTATTTGCCGGGTACGATATACACAAGTTCGTTTACCCGTTCAACCAATGGCACCGCCATATGCCGCGATGGATGCAACGCTTCGGACGTTGGAAATCGGATTTTATTTTCAAACTACAAAATAATTCCAAGTCTTTGAGATATGACGAGTACCGACGGGGAGTACAAATGCTTCTCTCGATCGGGGACGTGGAACGCTTTTATCTTATCCTCCGTAACGCGTGGGATTACGACATGCCATTCTACAAGAATATTTACTCGGAGAAGTTTTTGCATCAACACCAAGCGGAACTTATTCCGGTTCACAAGGAGTTCGATAAGATTTTCAACGACGTGAAGAACGAGAACGCGCTAAATCAAGTGCTATACACGGAGTTCCAGTCCAAAATGGTGAATGATTACCTGCTCACGGACGACCGGATGTCAATGGCTCATTCCGTGGAAGAACGGGTGCCTTTCCTCGACCGAGATCTGGTGGATTTCGGATTCTCTCTGCCCGTGGAACTGAAAATCAAGAATAACCAGACGAAGTATCTGTTCCGGGAAGCCATGAAACCTTATCTGCCGCCCAAAATCATCACCAAGAAGAAATGGGGATTCACGGTGAACCCGTATCTCCAGTTCAAGAAGGATTTGAAGGATACCGCCGAAAAGATTCTGACGAAGGAATACATCGAAAAACAAGGTATATTCAATTACGAATATATCCGGTATATCTTGGATTATCCGGCTCACCCGAAACTCCGGTGGCACTATAATTTCATTTGGATTATCCTAGGACTCGCGATTTGGGAACAGCAATTTATCTATAAACGGGTGGAAGATAATATTGAGGCTTATTATTAAAGGGAAAATGTATGAAATATTCTATTATCATAGCCGTTTACAACCGATTGGATGAAGTGAAAGAACTTCTCGATAGTGCCGAAAGAATGAAAGGTGATCGGGAACTTTTTGAATTTCTTTTCGTGGATGACGGTTCGAAAGACGGTTTTCGGGAATTTATAGAGCAATACCGTTCGGCAAGCGGTTTGCAGATTCGTGCCGTCTACCAAAAGAATCAAGGTCCGGGAGCCGCAAGAAATCACGGGATGCGGGAAGCCAAAGGAGATTATTTTATCTTCGTGGATTCGGATTGCATGTTTCCCCCCCATTGGCTACGTGAAATAGAGAAAGTACAAAACGAACACCATTACGACGCTTTCGGCGGACCCGACACGTGTCATCCCTCTTTCTCCCCTCTGTTAAAAGCGATCAATTATTCCATGACTTCTTTTATCGGCACGGGCGGCACGCGAGGAAATAAAAAACATGTCGGACGTTTCTATCCCCGGAGTTTTAACATGGGCATATCCCGCGAAGTCCATGACACGATTGGAGAGATGGGAGGCCTTCGCCACGGGCAAGACATGGATTACTCGATGCGTATATACAATGCCGGATTCAATGTAGGACTTATTCCCGATGCTTACGTTTACCACAAGCGACGGACAAGCATCCCGAAATTCTTCCGTCAGATATTCAACTGGGGAGTGGCACGTATCAACCTCTCCCGTCGTCACCCGTACACGTTGAAAGTGGTACATCTGTTACCCGCGATCCTTATCCTCGGTCTGTTCGGATTAGCCATTGTGACCTGTTTCACGGGGCTAATATTCCCGATACGTGTCCTGTGGAGCATTGCCGGTTGCGGACTGCTGGCGGTTTGCCTGCTGGCTTTCCTTCAATCTTTGGGAAAGTATCACAGCCTTGCGATTGCCTTCTTGTCAATCATCACGCTGTTGATTCAAGTGTTCGCATACGGATTCGGGCTTCTGTGGGGAGGGTGGAATGCCTTGTTGGGTAAAGAAGTGAGGGGATTTTCAAAGAATTATTACGGAAATAAAAAATAAGACATGAAAATAGGTGTCATATTAGATAAAGAGATCACGAGAGATCAACGGGTATTGAACGAGATCAAGGTTTTGGAAAATCACGGGCACGAGATACACGTTCTCTGTCCGGATTTGCTGAATATCGGACTATCGGGGACTATCGGCAAAACTAAAATCACACGCTTCAAGATGTCAAACAGGCAAAGAGAAATCCTGTTCGGAATCGTGAACCGTTTCCCGCTATACAACTGGATATGGCAAAAACAAATCCGCCGTTTCATAAAAAATACCGGGGTAGAAGCCTTACACACGCATGATTTGTACATGGCAAAACCCGTGTACACGGGCAGCCGCGAATACCGGCTCCCGATCACTCTCGACTTGCACGAGAACTTCCCGGCAGCGATACAATCCTACACGTGGGCAACGACTTTCCCGAAGAGTTTGCTCGTGGTTCCCAAACGCTGGGAAAAACTGGAAAAAAGATACCTTGAATATGCCGACAACATCGTCGTGTTGTGTCATAGCTTTCAAGAAGAGTTAAAACAAAAATACCCGTCACTCGCGGGAAAACGCTTCGTTATTTATCCCAACGTGCCGGACACGGAGGAACTTTTAAAACACGATACCGCTCCCGAAACGGTTGCCAAGCAAGATTTTATCATGTTCTATTTCGGGGCTATCGGTGTACGCCGCGGATTGATTACCTGTTTTAAAGCGTTAAAAGAACTTGCCCCGAAGTACCCGGATATAAAACTATTGCTTATCGGTCCTATTGATAAAGGGGATAAAGAAGTATTCAAGACCTATATGGATGATCCTCAAATAAAAGAGCAAATCATTTACCACAAATGGAAGGATCTGTCCGAGTTTCCCGCTTTTGCCCGCCAATCCGCTATCGGGTTATCCCCTTTAATCAAGAATCCGCAACATGATTCCGGTATTGCCAACAAGGTTTACCAATACATGCTGTTTGAAACTCCCGTACTGGTGTCGGATTGTACCCCCCAGTTGGAATTAATCGAAGAAACCGGAGGCGGAATGGTATTCCGGAACGAGGACGTGGGCGACCTCACGGAAAAAATCATCTATCTCTATCAACACCCGGAAGAACGGAAACGCATGGGAGAGAACGGGAAGAAAGCCGTGTTGGAAAAATACAACTCGGTAGTGGCAGGCAACACGTTGAATACGATATACTAACGATCTAAGAAAGACAACCAAAGTTTGCGCACATTCGAGAGAAAATGATGATTCCAATGCTCAGGGTGAGTCAATAACAGGATCACGGAATCACCTTGCTCGATAGCCTCGACAGGGGATTTACCGTATCGCCAGACAGAAGCGTCGGTCACCGAGGCATCCGATATGTAGGTCGTGATTCTTTCCCTCAAAGCTTCGTCGTAAGCCTCGAAAAGGATATCATGCTCTTTTTTGAACGTATCGTCCACGAGAATATGATTCGGGACACCCAGTTTCCTGTTCCAAGCCGCACCGTGGGAACAGAGAGAGGTCATGGAACCGAAACTCTTTCTAAATTCTTGGATTTCCCCGGCTAATTGTTGTTGACAGGAGAGAAGGATTTCGGAAGAAATCTCTTTTTTGTCCTTCAATTGCAAGTGCCTCATCTTCACGGCTAACGTTTCGTAATGCAGCCCGACCTCGAATCCTTCACGAAGCATCCGCTTCACGAGAGAGGGTTTCATGGTTAAATGCCGGAAATAATAAGAGGCATGAACTCCTAAACGCCTTTCCACCTCGAACATCCTTTCCGCCCCGCGGGAATCTATATCCACATCGTGACGAAGCAAGAGAACATGCCCCGACGGATAATCTTCCCGCACCCATTCAAGTAACGACATTACCCGATAGCCGTTCTCCAAAGCCCGTTTCAAGAGAGCTTCATACTCCCCTATCCGGTCTTTCTGCCGAAATAACTTATGATATATTCTTTTCCAGCGGTTCATCGGTTTATCCATGTCACTTTAGTCGGTTCAAAATGGAAACGTTTTTTAAATAAAGCTAACCCTCGAGAATTTCCCCAATAGGAGTCATAAATGATATACCTTACATCGTCCCGCTCAAAGCAACGCTGCACGACTTCCAAAAGCAAGAAATACACAACCCCTGCTTTCAGATAAGCGCCATGCCCCAATATATTATTTATAAATATCGTTTCGCCCAAATGCAATGTACGGATATACCCGACCAGTTTATCATCCATAAAGACCCCGTATACGTCCATCCCCTCGCCCCGGGTAATATTTCCCCGCTGCAAATATTCTTGTTTTATCTCTTTTCCCTGTCGTACTTCCAATGAAGTATTCACTTCAAAAATCTCATTCTCGAATAACTCCGGTTCAATAGACCGAAATTCAGCCCCTTTCTTGTGCGCCTGCTGATGAAAATACTTGACCGAGTTCTTGCCTTTCACCGTTTCGTAATACACGGCGAAATCGTTATGATATTTACTTTTATCCAACAAGGCTATAGCTATTCTCTTACGAGGCACTAAAAATAAAAATTTAGCCTTTCGTTTACTAAATTCCCTACTCAATCGCCCGGCAACAACAGTCTTTCCCAGATTAACTGTTTTACGAGGCATAGAGGTCAAAGAAGACCAATAATATCCCAACATCAATTTCCAATTATCCCACATCCCCGTGATTCTTTGAAGTTCCACGTCATCGTAAAATTTCCATGCATAGAGCATAAAAGGATACGCAACCAACAACCCGATCTTAATAATGAAAGCAATCCATATATTCAACGGAGCCGTCAGAACGCTCAGAAGATAGATTACTGTACCAACCGCAAGAACTTTTCCCAACTTACCCAACTCGTAGGGTATCGGATAAGCCTTTTGCGCAAAATAGTAGGGTATGCCCCAAGAAATTATTTGCGCCACCAAGGTTGCCAATGCAGCCCCGTACATTCCCATCACGGGGATCAAAAGTATATTCAATCCCAGATTTATAAACGTGATCAAGATGATCGAGGAACTGATAATTTTTGTCCGTTTCGTGATTTGTAAACCGATAACGGAAGCATCCCGCAACATACCGAAGAATATCCCGAAAGTGATAAAAGGAACGATATACACGGAAGCATAATATGCGGGATTAGACGCCACCAAGGCAATCAATTCTCTGGATAATAAACTTAATCCCAAAACACAATACATTCCTCCGAAAGAGAGATAGGTAAATATCTTTGAATAAAAACGTCGATTGTTCGGGTCGTTTATTTTTTTCATCATCAAGGGCGTCAGTGCCAATTGAACGGAAGCAACGATGAATATTTTCAACGTGTTACCGATTTTATAACCGAATGCATAAAAGGCAACATCATCCATCCCTTTCATGTAATTCAGCATATATTTATCGAAAACGGTCAATAAACCGCCCACGATAGCGGGGAACATCAACGGGTAGCTATACGAAAGAATTTGCTTAATAGCCGCAAATTCCAATTTCAAGGCTGAATTTTTTATAATAAAAGGCAACAGGAGTAATATTTGGAATATAGCCCCGATCACTTGCGCCTCGTACACCCCGGTAATTCCCTTTTGCCGCCCCACGATAAAATAAACAGTTACACCCAAGGTAACGACCAATTTCAAAATATTGACTACCGAGAACTGCACGGAACGGCTTTTCAACCGCAACAGATCCAACACCGGTGCCACTATCGCGGATAAAACGGAATACACCAACAGCAAATTGAACACGTAAGGCAATTGTTCAAACGACTCCATTTTCTCCCCTGCCAACAACAACCCCTCTATAGAATCCCGGAATCCCCACAGGATCATACCCATCCCCACAGCTGCCACCGTGGTCATCAGCATTATCGTGAAGAACAGACTTTTCTGACGTTCCGCATACTCCTTATCCCAATACCAACGCACGAGCCCGGCATAAAAAGCCAATCCCATAGCGGCAACCAATACTTGGGACGTTACGTCCAGAAGGCTCAGCATCCCGTAATCGGCGGGAGAAAAGAATTTTTCGTTCGTGTACAACGGAATCAGAATAAAACCAACCAACTTGGAAGCAAAGTTTCCAACGCCATACACGACGGTATGCTTCATGGTCTGTTTTATATCTCCGAACATCTTTTACGCTAAAATATAAACTTATCTATACACGAAATATTTCTCAAACGGGAACAAAGATACTCATACCTGCTGATATAAAGCAATCATGGTGTCAACATTTTTCTGCCAATCATACATTTTCTCCACTCGTTCCCGACCGCTTGTTCCTAAAGCAAGTCGCAACCTGTCGTCCAGAAAAAGACGTTCCATGGCTTCCGCTGCAGCGGCGGCATTCTCCCTAGGCACAATCAACCCGTTTATTCCGTCTTCCACAATTTCCACGAATCCCGGGGCATCGGACACAATCACGGGACATTGGCATGCCATGGCTTCCACTATTGCGACTCCAAAACTCTCACTTCTCGAAAGAGCTACAAATACATCAAAATCATTCAATATCGCCGGCAATTCATGATTCGGTACACGCCCCTCAAAAATGATATCATCTCCTACTCCCGAATCTTCTGCCTGTTTTTCAAGTTTCCCTCTCAAACTTCCATCCCCGACAACACGCAACTTCATGCTTGTCTCAGCATATTTCTTCCGGAACAAAGCGAAAGCATCGATAAGTACATCAATCCCGTAACCATACTCCAACGTCTTCACAATCCCCACGGTGAATACCCCGTCGGGCTTTTTCTCCAACTGCCGGAATAAACTGATGTCCACACCAAAAGGAGTGATCTCTATCTTCCGGGATGTATATTTCCGAGTTTCTTCTGCCATCACGTGACTCGTTGACAGAATGTGATCCGTCCGTTTCAATATAAAACGAATTATTCGTTTCCGAATACCGCTTTTCGAGGGGTAGACAAAAATATCCGTTCCCCAGACAGACACCAAGAGAGGATGAAATCCGGACAAAACCCCGAACAAACCGTTATCACTGATGCAATGGGAATGTACCAAATCCGGTTTGTAAGCACGAATCTGTCGCTTGATATCCCAAACCAAAGGGATATAGTACCAGAATAGCTTAAACAAGAAAAACGATTTTATCCCCCGTGCATTTCTTTCCTTGGTAAAGCCACGCACCTCCGCGTTCTCCATGTTTTTATAAAACCCCTCTTCCTTGTAAGGCCTAAAACTATATAGTAATATATTTATTCCTCTATCAGATAACGACTTCACCCATTTTTGGGTATGCACGGCAACCGGATTAGCCAACATAAAAACTTTCATAACTCTCTTGTATTTTTAGAGAAAAAATAAAAATCTAAAAATACAAATAATTTATCTACCGCCTAATCCAAGGCATACATTTTTCAAGAAACACGAATGCCATCGTCCCACCAAGACCATCCCCTTCTCACAATTTTTAAATACATTCCTCTATTTTGATAATTATATTTTTTACTTTCGCGAGAAATCGAATACATTAAAACACAAAAACATGAAGATGCCGAAGCTCAAATCATTTTATCCTTATCTTGTAGCTTTTATCCTATTTATCGTTATTGCCTACGCTTACTTTCCGGCTTTATTCGAGGGCAAAATAGTAATGCAATCGGATATTTCCTCGTGGCGAGGGGCGGCGAACGAGATTATACAGTTTCGGGAACAAACAGGAGAAGAGCCGTTGTGGACAAACTCCATGTTCAGCGGAATGCCGACCACGATGATCTCCACAGAATATAAAGGCAATTACTTGAAAAACGTGTATGACAGTCTGTTCGTGGGACCTCGCCCTGCCAGCTATCTGATTTTAGGGCTTGTCAGTTTCTACCTGTTACTATTGGCTTTCGGGGTAAACCCGTGGTTATCTATCGTGGGTGCTCTCGCTTTTGGTTTCTGCTCGTACAATTTCCAGATTCTTCAAGTAGGACATAACGCGAAGATGGTGGCAATATCATTAATGCCCATGGTCTTGGCTTCTGTCGTTTTCGCCTTCCGAAAGAATCGGTGGTTGGGGGCGGTATTCTTCGGGATAACACTTGCTTTCCAAATCATGGCGAATCACCCGCAAATCACGTATTATCTCGCTTTTATCGTTTTATTCTACGGAATAGCACAATTATACAAAGCCGTCAAGGCAAAGGCACTTCCCGCCTTTTTAAAAACTGTCACGCTACTCGTGGTAGCGGTTCTATTCGCAGCAGCCACAAATATAAATCACTTGTGGCCGACGTGGGAATATAGCAAGTACACGATGCGAGGCGGGTCGGAATTGACCTTAAACCAAAATAGCCAAACCAAAGGCGGGTTGGATAAAGAATACGCCACCGCATGGAGTTACGGGATTGACGAAACCCTCAATCTGATGATACCGAACTTCAAGGGTGGAGCTTCCGGCGGAGCGTTAGACAAAAATTCGGAAACATACAAATTCCTGAATAGTCAAGGAGCGTCGAACGCCGATCAAATCATTCAACAATTACCCTTGTACTGGGGCGAACAGGCATTCACGGCGGGACCGATGTACATGGGAGCTATCGCCATTTTCCTTTTCGTGTTGGGACTCGTGTTAATCAAAGGACCCATGAAGTGGTGGATAGTGGGAATTTCTTTACTGGCTCTATTCTTGGGCTGGGGACGGAATTTCATGTTCCTGTCGAGTTTCTTCTATGACTACATCCCGCTATACAACAAATTCCGGGTGCCGTCCATGATATTGATCGTGTTGCAGTTGACCATTCCTTTGCTAGGGATATATACTCTGAACAAAATTCTTAACGGGGAATACGAGAAAAAGACTCTGCTCAAAGGATTGAAAATAGCCGTAGGAGTTACCGGTGGTATTTGTGCCTTGTTCGCGTTATTACCCGGTTTAGCCGGAAGTTTCGTTTCGCCGGCAGACAGTCAATACCCGGATTGGCTCAGACAATATTTACCCCAAGACCGGGAATCCCTGCTTCGCTCGGACGCATTCCGTTCTTTGGTATTTATCTTATTGGCGTGCATCGTTATTTGGGCATGGATGATTCAGAAAATCAAAAGCACTCATGTCGTGATCGTCATGGGACTATTGATTCTTGCCGATATGTGGACCGTGGATAAACGTTACCTCAATAACGACCACTTTGTAAAACAACGGGAGTTTAACAATCAATACCAACCTCGTCCGGTGGATCAAGCCATCCTTGCAGATAAAGACCCGAATTATCGGGTACTGGATATATCCGTGAACACGTTCAATGATTCGCATACCAGTTATCATCACAAGACGATCGGGGGATACAGTGCCGCCAAGTTACAGCGTTACCAAGATATTATTGATTATTTCATCTATCCCGAGATGCAAAGTATCGGTAAAACGCTGGAAAGTTCTCCAACACTCTCTGCCATGGAAGAAAGTCTTTCCAAGCAAACCGTGTTGAATATGTTGAACACGAAATATGTCATCGTGCATGCCAATTCCGCCCCCGTCAACAATAAATACGCTTACGGGAACGCATGGTTTGTCAAGGATTATGAACTCGTGAACACGCCGGATGAAGAATTACTCGGGCTGAAACAAATAGACCCGAGAGAATCTGCCGTCATCAGCAAAGAGTTTGAATCCGTCATTCAAGATAAAGGTTTCAATTTTGACGAGAACGCCACGATACAATTGACCTCGTACGCCCCGAACAAATTGGAATACAAGACTTCCGCAGCAAACGAACAATTGGCCGTATTCAGTGAAATATATTATCCCAAAGGCTGGAATGTTTATATCGACGGTAACAAAACCGATCTTCTCAGGGCTGATTATATCTTACGTGCCGTCATAGTCCCCGCGGGAGAACATACCGTTACATTCGAATACAAACCGGAGTCTTATTACATGGGAGCCCGAATTTCAGCTATAAGTTCAAGTCTTCTTTTGTTGGCTTTGTTGGGCGGTATTGTATTCTATATCATGCGGTATATGAAGAAAAAGAAGGATGAATAGGGTTTCTGCTTTGATATCACAAGCTGTGACATCAAAGAACTGGTCGCAAATTACGACCAGTTGACTACAACGATGAAACATAACTTGCAATACCTTTTGTAATGAAATACCCAATAGATAACTTTATCAACCTCATCTCCGTATTTATACGGATGGCATAAAAATTGCTGAGTATTACGAAAATTAAATTTATATGAGAAAATATTACGGGATTCTTTTACTAGCACTTGGATTATTCAGTTCATGTGAGAAAGTAAGCAAGTTAAGTGACGATGCGGAGATTGTTTCTTTCTCAATTACTGATCAAACAGAAGGGATCGTATTAAATAAAGAAGGCATTACCGTTAGTAATAACGTGGTAAGTATTCCATTGGATTACGGAAGAAAATTATTTCCACTCACGATAAAGGCTAATATCAAATTTTCTTCAACTACAGATAAGGCCATTAGCGTGGATGAAAATCCATTAAACCTTAAAGAGTTTACATTCAAGGATGTATATACTCCACAATCTTTTTATCTTATTTCAGAGAGCGGTGTACCCCACTTGGGGCAAATCGTTTTAAAGGATAAGCCTAACGCAGACATTACTAACTTTCATATTACGAATCATGCTGAAAAGGATGTAAATGTTTCCATTCATGATAATAATATCCGAATTAACTTCAAGAAAGATTTCAGCTGGCCAGTAACCATTGAGGCTGACATTACTCATAACGGAGAAATCAAAGCCGGTTCTGCAGAATCTCCTTTCACGTTTTCCGGTCCCAACGATAAAAAACAAATCATTTTAATCGCAAAAGACAATCAAGACGAACGTGTTTGGAATATACAAGTTGTTCCAACAATTGAAAATTCCAATTTTGAATTATGGATTAACGAAAATACTTCTAAAGTAAACATAGATCCGACGCCGGGCAAGGGGCTTGGATGGGCAACGGCAAATAATTCATTCGTACAAGGGACTACTCCGGTTCCTTATCAAAACGGTTACGCCGCTCAACTCCAGACAGGCATCCAAAATTTAAGCGGTTTGGGTATCGGAGAGTTAATAACGGCCGGAACAATATTTACCGGGTACTTCCAAATAAATATTTCTGCTTTAAGCAATCCCCCGTTAATGACCTATTTCGGAATACCATTTATCATGCGTCCGGAATCCATTTCTGTTGACGCCAAATACGAAGCTGGTGTAAAATTCCAACGCTCAGAAAAAGTAGGACTAAATTCTTACAAATTAAAAGATACGACAGGAGTTGACCAAGGACGTATCTGGGTTGAACTACTTCGCTGGGAAGGTAATGGAGAATTAGAATATCACGGGGATCCCGTTGACGGCCTAAAGGTTTTAGGAAAAGGGGAAATCATTTTCGATGGAGCGAATACAGCATTACGCAACTGGAACAATTACACGATCCCGATTAAATACGATAGCAAGTACAAAGATTTGGAACCGACACATATATCTATCGTAATGACTTCCAGCAGGCAAGGAGATCTGTTTATCGGAGCTAAAGGTAGTACCTTAACCGTTGATAACGTTGTTGTAAACTTTTAACCTGAAAAGAAAATGAAACTGATATACCTTTTACTTGTACCGTTATTTTGTACTTTAAATACCGTTGCCCAAGACAACAATCAATCAAAGACCAACACGACTTCAGTAGATACTGATGATCAAGTAGAATATCGATTCGCTCTTGGAGTTCAGCTAGGAACTGATATTGGCGGGGCTATCCCGTTTCCGTTCAGTAATGTTCCGGACGTGTTCAACCCCTATCCTAAACTTTCGCCATCATTGGGAGCAAAACTAACTTTCCCTGTAACAAAGAAATGGACATTAGGTGCAGAACTCACGTACAAAAAAGTGGCTATTGATGCTGACGCCCGTATTGATGACCAAAGATTTCATGACGATAAAAACAATATTATTTCCCGTTTTTGCGGCTCTGCCGAAATGTCAATGGATTTTACCATGCTGGAAGTTCCTCTTTATTTCAAATACACGTTTAGCAATCAAAAAGACCGTATTCTGGTTGGACTCTATGGGGCATGGATCATTAATGCCAAATTTCGGAATACAGTGACCAAAGGATACATGATGACCGATGATAAAGTCTATAACGGTTCTATTGACCCGAGTAATCCTTTGCATATTAACTTTAGCAATATTTTGGATAGCTGGGATATGGGTTTCATTGCCGGATACGAACGCCAACTATTTCCCCGTATCGAACTCGGGTTACGGTTTAGTTGCGGATTCAAAGATATATTCAAACCCAGCAATCAATATTTCGATTATAAAATGCTGCACATGAGAGGAAGTTTGGTCTTGAGTTACAATCTATTTAACATCAAGCCACCCAAATTGAATCCATTCAAATAACCATAAAATAAAAGGCCGCAACTCATCATTGCAGCCTTTTGTTTTACAAATTATCCACCAACTTATACAGTTTATCCGAACGCCTTAATTTCATCTCGCAAGGCATAGAAAACACGGCGCCTTTCTCTACCCGCTCCACGGGATCCAATTCAAGGCGAAGTTCCGGAACGGTCATTTGTACCACTCCCGTGCTTGGACCGACAATCATCACCTCATCGCCTACTTTCAAGTCGTATGATTCCAGTTTAAATTCTCCGACCTGTAATTTCGTGAAATAGTTCGTGACTTTACCGATACATATTTTTTTCTTGGTGGCTTTCGAACCATATACTTCACTCCATTCTCCCAAACGTTGTCCAAGATAATAGCCATCCCAAAAACCGCGGTTAAACACCGAAGCCAGTCGTTCTTTCCATGCGGCTATCTTCTTCGCATCGTAACTTCCGTCCGTGTAGGCATCCAACGCTTCGCTATAGCACTCGCAAACCGTCTTCACGTACTCGGCGGAACGGGCACGCCCTTCAATTTTAAACACCCGCACACCCGCGTCAATCATCTTATTCACGAACCCGATAGTACATAAATCTTTCGGGGACATGATATACTTGCCATCCACCTCCAACTCGATATCGCTTTCGGTATCTTTCACCGTATAGGAACGCCGACAAATCTGGTAACAAGCCCCCCGGTTAGCAGAAGCGTTCATTTCATGAAGACTCAAGTAACATTTCCCGGAAACAGCCATACACAAGGCTCCATGAGTGAACATCTCGATTTGGATTAATTCTCCCTTGGGACCTCGCAAATCATTCTGCACGATTTGACGGTGAATCGTCATCACTTGATCCATGTCCAACTCCCTAGCCAGCACGACAACATCGGCGAACTGCGCGTAAAACTTCACCGCCTCGTAATTCGTGATATTACATTGCGTGCTGATATGCACCTCTACCCCGACAGAACGAGCGTACAGGATAGCCGCTATATCCGACGCGATAATGGCAGTTAATCCCGCCTCTTTCACGCAATCGATAATACGGTGCATCTTATCCAGTTCATTATTATATATAATCGTGTTCACCGTGAGATAAGTCTTCACCCCTCTCTTGCTACAACGTTCCGCAATATTTCGCAAATCATCCAACGTGAAGTTAGCCGACGAACGGGAACGCATATTCAATCCCTCGACGCCGAAATAGACGGAATCAGCCCCCGCCTGTAATGCAGCTTCCAGTGATTCGTAGGAACCAACCGGTGCCATCACCTCAAAATCTTTCCTTTTCATATCGTTTCTTTAAGAAGACAAAAGTAATCCGCTTCATCGAGAATCTACCCATTTTAGATTTAAAATTTACAAAACACTTAATATTCATTGCAAATACCAAAAATTCACTCTATATTTAGCTGTGAGAAAAGAAAGTAATCTATCACGCTAAGACACGAACCATGATATTCAAGCCGCACACCCTTAATCGACAACTTGTCACCAAGTTACAAGTATTATTCGCGAGTATGTTCCTTCTGGCAGGAACGCTTCCGACCATTGCGCAACACCATCACGAACAGACCAAAGACAGTACCGAAGACAATAAAGTCTACATGTTCGTCGAAGAAATGCCCGTTTTTCCCGGTAATCTGAATGCTTGGATATACAGTCACGTGCAATACCCGGAAGCCGCTAAAACCAAAGGTATAGAAGGCAAAGTGTACGTTCGTTTCATTATAGAGAAAGACGGAACGGTGAATGACGTGAAAATCATCCGGGGTGTATCCACCGAACTGGATAACGAGGCAAAAGAAGTGATTGCTTCCATGCCGAAATGGTATCCCGGCAAACAAAACAACACGCCCGTCCGGGTATATTATACCGTACCCGTCTATTTCGCCTTGAAAAGTACCGCTCCTAACGTGGAAAGACGTACTTTCGACAAGTATCTGAAAGCTCTTGAGGCAAACGAGGCAAAATTAAAACAAGGCACGGACACGGTGGCCTCCTCCTCCGCCGAAATGTACCGCCTGTACTTGAAAAAGCGTTACGGTTCGGACAAAGCCGCCTACAAAGGATTGGTTACTTCTGCCCGGGAACAACAACAATCTTCGGAAATCATGCTGAGCATCGTGATGCCTTCCCTCACGCTGCCCGCCGAAGATAAAAACATGATTCTGAAATACTACAAGGAAGAGTGGGACGAGCAAATCAGACTGATAGACAGCCTCCCCGAGGAGAATTTTATCACACGATACGTGAATATCACCCCTCGTTTCCAAGAAAACAAAGTTATCCGGGAAATCAAAATACGGGATTACTTGGGATTAAAGAAATTCAAAAAGTACGTGGAAGAATGTATCTTCAGCCCCGGCAAGTTATTCCGAACGATAGTGGCTAACCCGCTTGCCGGCAAATGGGAAAAAATATCCGAGAATGGAATTGAGGTTAAACACCCGATACAAAAGGAGTTCTATGACGATTTCTCGTTCCTGACGTCCGACGGCACAAAAGGCACCTACAAGATTACGGCAGGGCAACTCATTGAATCCTCCCAATCCGTGAAGGTAAAAGATATCATAGAATATACCGCCACGTACCAGTTCGAGGCAAACAACCAGATTCTCGTACTCACGGGAGAAGCGAAATTAAAATTGGCAAACGGAACGTTGAAAAACGTACAGGTAAAGGAAACGTGGCGTAGGATAGAGTAAAAATACAGATTTTTTTATACCTTTGCTTGGTTCGTAATGAATATTAAATCAAACTAAAAAATATATGAACGAGGAAGTACAATTTTATCTCGACGAAGCAAAAGAGAGAATGGAATCCGCTCTGAATCACCTTGAATCCGAACTCAGTAAAATCAGAGCGGGAAGAGCCAACCCCAAAATCCTACAAGACGTGCTGGTTGACTATTATGGTAGTCCTACCCCGTTATCACAAGTAGCCAATATTTCGGCTCCCGACCCGAGAACCATTGCCGTTCAACCGTGGGAGAAAAGCATGATAGCCCCGATTGAAAAAGCTATTATGACTGCTAATCTCGGATTAAACCCGGATAACAACGGAGAAATGATCCGCATCAATATCCCGCAACTTACCGAGGAACGCAGACGCGACCTCGTGAAACAAAGCAAAGGTGAAGCCGAAACTGCCAAAGTAAGCGTTCGTAACGCCCGCCGGGACGTGATCGAACAAGTAAAGAAAATGGTAAAAGACGGGCTTCCCGAAGATATGTCCAAAGATGCCGAAGCCATGGCTCAAAAGATGACCGATGAATACGGCAAAAAAATCGATGAGTATCTCGCCAAGAAAGAGAAAGACATTATGACAATTTGATGCTGGCATCAAAGATAAAAGTTAAAAGCTAAAAGTTTGATATACGAATCGTAACTTTTAGCTTTTAATTTATATTTTTTCCAAGTCTTCCGGAGTATCTATCCCGACCGATTCATGATCGGTGATACTTATTGCTATCGTGTACCCGTTCTCCAACCAACGTAATTGTTCCAACGACTCCGCTTGTTCAAGAACTCCTTGGGGGATAGAAGTTATTGCCTTCAAAATCTCCGGACGATAAGCATACATTCCGACATGCTTGTAATAAGGAGTCCGGGCAAGCCACCCGTCCCGTTCCACACCCCGGCAATAAGGAATCGGGTTCCGGCTAAAATAAAGAGCCGTATTCTTCACGGAGAACACCACCTTTACTTTATTCGGGTCAAAAACATCATCATTCCGTTCAAAAGGCTTCGCCAGAGTAGCAATCTGCACCGCCGGCTCTTCAAAACGGGAAATCAAAGACTCTATCTGTTGCGGGATAATAAACGGTTCATCCCCCTGCACGTTGACAACAACCCCGAAATTCCGGTTCAAAGCCTCATGCACCTTCACGTATGCCTCGTAACACCGGTCTGTTCCACTACGATGCTCGGTAGAAGTCATCACCGCACGTCCCCCGAAGGCCGTCACGGCATCATAAATCCGTTCATCATCCGTCGCCACGTAAACATAGTCGGATACCGCTGCCGCTTTCTCGTAAACATGCTGCACCATGGGCTTTCCGGCAATCTCAACCAACGGCTTCCCCGGGAAACGGGTAGAAGCGTAACGAGCCGGAATCAATATCAATGAGTTTTCTCGAACATTCATAATCTAATCTATAAACATTATCGTTCACGTTCCTCCGCGTGAAGGCGTCGTAAATGGTCTGAATTGGATAATATCTTTAATTTCAAATTCTTCGGATAATTCGGGTGCTTTTCCAAGAAAGCATTCACCATAGAATACGCGTTCTTGCTGGTATGCCCGGAAAGTCCCGCGCTCAACCATGCCGACGGGAAAAATATATCTCCTGTTTCTTGAACCTCTTTCAATTTATCCAGCATTCGCGGAATGTATTCTTCTGCCTCCATTCTCCGGCGGGGATGATTCAACCAACGCAAACTCTCCTCCACCCAAACCTCGTTCACCCGGTTTTCATTCTTCAACAAAGCACTGAACACACTGTCCCGCACTTGTTTGTTACCGGAAACCGAGGGCAACACGTAAGCGAAATGATTCAACAAATCCTTATTCTTTATCGCCCCGTTAATATGCTTCTCCATTCCCCCGTAAAGATTGGAATCCCGCAACACGAGATTAAACGCTATCTTGATTTTATCGTCATCACTGACCGTCAAACCTGCCAACTCCCTCTCACCGTTTAATACCTCTTTAAAAAACTCCCCGATCTTGGGCGAAGAATAAAGCGTCAGCAAAGTATTGAAGTAGGATTTTTTATTCCCCGCATCATTATCAATCATGTTCACGCAGAAACGTTCCAATTCCTCCTGCAACAACTGCCTTCCCCCCTCATCCAGATAAGTCGAATAAACAGTCCTCAAGAAACTTAAGGTTCGATTCACTACCAGATTATTCTTTTCATGAGGCAAATGTTTCATACAAAGTTTCACGAAGAACTCTCCTTTCACCTTCTTGTTCAACACGCCCTCGTACAACAACTGCCAAGCGACAGCACGATAAAGCGGATTTCCTATCTGGTTCAACTCTTTAGAGAGAAATTGTACACTGTACTCCGTCGGCAGGAAACAACCGTATCCCGACACGTCGCAATCCGGCAATATCACGCCCGGGTTCCTGAAAGGAGTCAACGTATCCTTCAACACCCGCGCTTGACGATACAGCCGCCCTCCGGCACTCATCCAATAAATCGAAATCGCTTGCGGCCAAACCCGTTTTTTGCCACTTTCATCTATCATGGCAATAGCATCCTTGCCAAACTCAATCACGGGAGCACCGCTCTCCTTTATCCAGATTTCATTCCACGTTTCCAGATCACGTCCCGTTGAACTCGTCAACAGATGAATCAAATCATCCCAATCCGCGTTGGAATACGACCAGCGACGCAAGTACTTCCGTAAACCCATTTGCAGCTGATACTCGGAAATCTCCCGCTCCAGCATACGCATCACGATAGGAGCCTTGTGATAAATAATATCCCCGTATAATGTGCCTGCATCCTTCAAGTTATTCAATTCCTGCAAGATCGGATGTGTCCCTCTCGTGCGGTCTGTCCGTAATGCCGGTTCATAATGATTCAAGAAAAAGTTCAACTGATGATTCACCTCCGGGTACAACTGTGCGATAATCTTGTCTGCCATGAATCCGGCAAACACCTCTTTGAGCCACACATCGTTAAACCACTTCATCGTGACGTAATCACCGAACCACATGTGTGCCGTCTCATGCGCGATCAATTCACTCCGTTTCATCTGTGCCGTCAAATCCGCATCCCGGTCAAGGAAAAGAGTCGATGACTTGTAAAAAGTCGCTCCCGGGTGTTCCATACCCCCGTACTGGAAAGCCGGAATCGCCACCACGTTATACACCTCAAACGGGTAGCGAATTCCCGTGTACCGTTCCATCCATTCCAGCGAATGGCTCACTTGCCTCGCAATCTCCGGAATACTGGCATTGATTTTCGCCGTATCCGTTTCCCGGTGATAAATCCCGATCCAACGGTTATCCATGAATCGTTCCGTGTACGAGAACCGCCCTACCGAGAATGCAAATAAATACGTACTCAAAGGTTTCGTCTCCCCGAACTCGTAAAGTTTATAATCATTGAAATATTCCACCCGAATACGTTCCCCGTTCGCTATTGCCTGCCACCCGGCGGGAATTTTAAGCGTCAACTTGAAACGCGCTTTTATATCCGGCTGGTCGAAACAAGGCATTAATGTCCGGCAACGATCCGGCACCAGCAAGGTGTACATCAAATCCTCGCTTCTATTCAGCGAAGACTCTCCCGCTATAAACTGGATATTCAACTCGTTCCGTCCCTCTTTCAAATGTTCCGGCTGAATAATGATATGTTCGTTCTTGAACGTGTAAGGAACCCTCTTTCCCCCGGAAGTAACAGCCAGAATTTTATCTTCCGTTTCCTTGAAATCAAGAACAATCGGGGTTAATTCCGACAACTCGAAGAAGATTTCCGACTCTGCCATGATAGGCTCCTCTCTCTCCTTGGGAATAGAGAAATATAACCGGTAAGATACGCCTCCGATATTGGATTTACGTTCTTTCGCCAGTTCAAGGGAAACACCCTTGTCTACCTTTTCCTGTGCCTTTTCACAAGCAACCAGCGATAGCAGTATAGACACTACTACGGATACACGACACACCACGTTATTAATTATTTCTGTTTTACATCACGTTGGATATGGCATTCACCATTAAATACAGCACCCGACTCGATAGCGATATAAGCCGCTTTAATCGTTCCCGTGAACACGGATTTTGCTCTCAATGAAACCGAACCGTCCGACACGATACTCCCCTCCATCGTACCCAGAATATCCACGCTCGGGGAAGTCACTTCGCCCTCTACCCTCGCCGTCTGCCCGATAATCAGACGTCCCGTCGTGTTTATTTTTCCTTTGATAGTACCGTCGACACGTATATCATTCGATGCATGAAGATCTCCGGTAATCTGAGTCCCTTCACTTAATAGGTTTAACGCAACTTGTTGTTGTACTTCTTTTCCCATGATCTTGCATTTACTTTATTTTCTTACCAGACGTAACCATTTCATATCATATATTTCCCCCTCGATCCGCAACTTTCCAGCCTCCACTTTCCCCCGCAAAACCGCATTCTCTCCTATTATCAAAGAATGAGTATCCACGTCTCCTTCAACTACTCCCTCCGCGTATAACTCCCGGCAAAGCACGTTGCCCGTCACGAGCGCTCCTTTTCTCACTTCCACTCGTCCCCCCGCTGTAATATTACCCAAAATTTTACCGAATAAGCATAAATCCCCGGGCAGACTCATATCTCCCCCCACCACGGAATCTTCCAAAACAACCGTTTGTCTTTTCCCTTGACAGTCCGGATTCACACTTTTTTCCATCTTAGTTGAGTAATAAACGACCAAATATACAACAAGTAATTTAAAATCGAAAATATTTTTTTCAGTCTACAAGGGCAAAAAAGTATAAAGTCCATAAAGTCAGAAAAAAATCTCGACCTTATGGACCTTATCTTATTGCCTTCCGGCAACTTCTAGTTTTTAGCCTTCGTGTATCCCCACTTCAAATAAATCGCTCCCCACGTGAACCCGGCACCGAAAGCGGCTAGAATTAAATTATCTCCTTTTTTCAACTGGTCTTCCCACTCGTACAGGCACAACGGGATTGTCGCGGATGTCGTGTTACCGTATTTATGGATATTTACCATCACCTTGGAAGCATCCAATCCCATTCTCTCGCCGGTAGCCTTGATAATTCGCAGATTTGCCTGATGCGGCACCAACCAAGCAACATCTTCAGACGTGAGATTATTGCGTTGCATGATCTCGACAGAAACGTCCGCCATATTCGATACGGCATGCTTGAACACGGGTTGCCCCTCCTGATAAATATAATGTTCTCTTGCCGTCACGGTTTCAATGGATGGCGGCTTCAAAGAACCACCCGCTTTCATGTGCAGGTGAACCCGCCCCATACCGTCGGAACGAAGAATATGATCGATCACCCCCACGTCCTCGTGTGTCGGTTCAAGCAGTATCGCGGCGGCGGCATCACCGAAAATCGGACAAGTCGCCCGATCCGTGTAGTCCGTGATTGCCGACATCTTCTCGGCTCCCACGACAACGACTTTTTTATAACGCCCGCTTTCCACGTACTGCGTGGCAGTCGTCAAACCATATAGAAATCCGGAACACCCGGCATTCAAATCAAAACTAAACGCGTTCTTGATTCCCACCATATCGGAAATCACATTCCCGTTTGCCGGGAAATGCATATCTGCCGTTACCGTGCAGCAGATCAAGAGGTCGACTTCTTCCGGTTTCAACCCTGTTTTACGAAACAGATCCTCTACCGCTTTGGCTCCGAGGTAAGCACTGCCTTTATCCGTATCCCGTAATATACGCCGCTCTTTGATCCCGATACGTGTCATGATCCACTCGTCCGTGGTATCCACCATCCGGCTCAACTCCTCGTTGTCTAAAATGTAATCGGGATAAAACGCTCCTACCCCGGTGATTACCGCTCTTGGCCTTTCCATAAAAATATCTTTTCAAAATTAAACAGAGAACCGCCACCTATAAACAATCATAGCCCCCTTTTTACAGGGGGCTCTGTATTATTCAAGGCAATTCCCGTCATTGCACAAACATTATGCAACGACAGCTTTCTCGATAGCTAATTTACCCCTGTAATACCCGCACTCAGGGCATACAGTATGATACTGTACCGCAGCACCACAATTTGAACACTTTGCTATTGCAGGAACAGTTGCCTTATCGTGAGTTCTTCTCTTATTCCTTCTCTGTTTGGAGACCCGGTGTTTAGGATGTGCCATTTCTCTCTAGTTTTATTTAGTTATTATTAATTAATTTCTTCAATTCATCCCAACGGGGATCAATCTCATCACTCTCTTCCACTGTCATATCCTCAAGCACTCGCTCCATCTCCTCGTTGCATTCGCCCTCGGGATGAACCACTCGAATAGGATAATTCAGCATATATATTTCGTATAGCGGCTCACTCAAATCCAGATAATCCTCATCTTGCGCCAAGATAATAAAATCATCATCATTCCCCTCTTCCCTTCCCCCGTACGTCGCGTACAAGTTCAGTTCTCCGCTAATTGATAAATCCATCTCCTCCAAGCAGCGATCGCAAATAGCTTTCACCACCCCGTCGATCTTCATCCGCACCTCCATCAGCAAGGATGATTTCACGATCTCCACTCTTGCGTTTACTTTCCCTTTCGTCCCTTTTGTCACGTCAAAACAATCGAAAAAATTGTCATCCATGACAAACTCGAAAGAGTGAACGCCCTCCCCTAAGCCCCTGTAGGCTATCTTATATTCTTTCAATCTGTCCACGATTCTTCAAGTAAAACGGCGCAAATGTACAAAAAAAAATAATACGTTACACCATATACTATGTTTTTTCTCGGGAAAAACGCTTAGCCTTTTGAGTCAAAAGTTTATAAAATTTAAATATTCCTGTTAACTGTCTCTGGAAAAGAATATATTTACTTGGCTCGTCATATATAAAATCATTTACTGTAAACCTGCCCATATCCAGCATATTGAATTTATTCTCATCTAAGAGCCTGTTTAAATTTTCTGTATTAATAATTTTATATCGGCAATTTTTACCATATCGAATGTAAGTTCATAATTTCGGGATAGTCTTCTATCGTGATCAAACCACACGAATGTTCTTTCCACGATCCATCTTTTGTGTATAGGTCTGAATCCTTGTTGCTTGTATGCACTAATGACGATCTAGGATACCCAATATTTACACCCCCTAACGAAATTTAAACAGGCTCTTAATTAGCTTAATTTTTATCCCAAATCTTACAATCCCTTTGATAAAAACACCTCCGCCTTCACCTCATACACCTTCCCCTCCACATCCCGAACCGTCACAGTCTTCACCCCACGCTCATGGAGCAATTCGTCAATATTGGGAGTATCCAATGTCACTTTCTCCAGCGGTTTGCCATCCAAAGCAACTACCGTCCATTGCGGAGCCAATTTCTTTCTTGCCTCTTTTCCCCACACGGCAGCAATCTTCAATTCCCCATTATCAGCCCCCGTCATCACGGGACGACGATCTCCTTCCCACACCCCAGCATCTGCGTAAGGTTCAAAATGATAACGCCCGTTAGGATAGTCAAGAACGAATTTGCCCAAATCCGTCGTCTGAAAACAAAGCAACAAATACCCTATTCCCCCGGTAATAATCGGCACCTTCTCGAAAACAGCATCTCCCAAATGAAGACCCGTCATCCGTCCCCGGTAAAGCTTATCGGTCTTCACCATACCGCCCACCATCGTTCCTATAAAACCGTTCCCTTCCTCCACGTCGCCAATAATCCCAGCTTGCGTCCATTGTTCAAACCCTTCTACAGAAGGTAATCCAATAGCACCCGTTCCATTTCCCGTGTCGAACAATGCCGGTACATCATGAACCCCGCCTTTCCCCCTTACCTTGATAGAAAGTAATGGTACATTATTCCAAAGCCTCAATGTATCCCAACGAGAAGCAGAAGCATCCGCCTGATCTGAAAAAGTGATTATCTTCGCACGAGAGTCAACAGTCACCACGTAATCATTGATAATATTCGCTCCAATCGTTCCGTCTACACCCAAATGTTGAAAAACAAGATTATGCACACTCATTACTACCGCCTGTTTATTCTTCACCGCCAATTCTCCTAACAATAATTCTGGAATTTCAGCCATAACAACTTGCCCGTCAATTCCCTGCATGGAATTACCTGTCTGTTGATAAGCCAACTTCTCTGCATTTACCAATTTATCGGATACGCAAGTAATTCCAGCACACGTGTCAAACAGGAAGTAATACGTATGCCCGTTGATCACCACCTTCACCACCGGAACTCCTTGACGGAACTCGTAATTCAACGTTACGCCACGCTCCAACCGAATATTATTTCCGGAAGCCACTGCCGTCGCGGGCATTCCTCCTTGCGCCGGGGTTTGTATTCTAGCCATCTCTTTCAGTAAATTGACATACTTTTCCATCTCCTCCTGCGCCTTCTTCACTTCACCGGAATCAGCATAACAATCCACGAAAAGCAATTTCCTTTCGTCCAACGCCTTCTCCACGGTCTTCTTCCACGAACGGGCAGATTCAAACAAAATCCCTTTTGATTGACTTCCTCCATTTTCTTGCTGTGCCTGAATTCCAGCAGAAAGCAAAATACCAACTAACAATACAAATAATGATTTCATGATTCTATTTTTTAATTTGTCATTATGATAGAAATAACTATGGATATAATCGCTTTATAAGGCTATATTCTGCCCACGGGGTATAAACGGCATAATCATACTTTCTAAAATTAGCAGCTAAAAAGTCAAGTTCAGCTTTAATACTAACAGCATTCCCCTGCAATGTATTATTAATCGCATTGATATACCTTTCTTTCTCTTCCTGAGTATAAATTACAGGATTATTCAGATCATATTTCAAATACAATAACACTTGTTCTGCTCCTAAATCCGCATATCGATGAGCATACTGTATCATTGCAACATCCAACAAAAAAGTCACTTCGAATTCAAAGTTTTTTTCATATTGTGCTTGCATATAACTTTCACCGAACAACAAATACTGCCAATGGTGCATCAATTCATGAATCAATGTGGCCAATTCAGTACCTTGTATCCCTCCTATTACACCAACCTGTAAATCCCTAAATATAATTGTTTTCGTCCCTTGATCATAACGAGCCCAAAGCCTAGGATCAGCTTGCAATTTCGAATCTTTTTCATCAAGCTTTATAAAAGCCTTACTTTCTCTCTTCCCTCCAACAGTTTGGTATATTTCATACATGATCCGTCGATAACAAGGATTATTTAAAAGAAAGGATTCAAGTTCTTTTGCTAATAACCGAATTTTGTCCTCTCGAAAACTTAAAGTCCCTCTAAATAAATCTTGTAACTGATTCATGGTAAGACAATATCGATCTGGAGCATCCCAAATATAATCACAAACCACTATATCGCCATCGTCCATGTTCGCCATCATAGTACCAATTTCATTTTCTTGTAAACAACCGGAAAAACTTATTACAAACAAAATAACAGAAATAAATAATATTAATTTCTTCATATCTTATTTCCTTCTTTTCTCCAACGTATCAAAATGTTTCAACACTTTAGCCCACGATTTTGGATTGTACTCTTGACATTCCTTTGCCCATCGTAAATCAGAATTAGGACATAGCACTAACACGTATGTTGCTGCCGGCGCAAATTCTTTTGCCTCCACACCTTCATGCGGCAAACGATAAATACCTTCAATCATGCGGCAATATTTCACAATCCCACTGCAAATTACTTTCAATTGCTCCTCGGTTACAGACTCGTATAAATCCAAATTACGAAAAGCAAAATCAACTTGAACTATTCTCCCGCCTCTATCAAAACAAACCATGATTTCGAATTCACGATTAACAAATATGTAACTAGCCTCTCTATCTTCATCTCCTTTTTTGCAAGAAAGATCTAATTTACGTTTCACCTCTTCAGGTATAATTCGAGTACATAACCATGCCTCCCATGCTTCAGAAGTATGAGTTTTAGGATTATTCTTGGGGTCTCTATCTTTATAGTAATTTTCATCATCTCCATCTTTCATATCCCAATAAGCTGACGGACTGAGCTCCCCCGCTTGCTTTCCGAAATAGGATAAATTAAAATTATAAGGAAGTTCTTCCCTCACGATAGTCACACTATCACTTTGACCATTTTCAAATTTAAATCTTACCGTATGGTAATTCCTCGTGTATCGTTGTCCGTAAAGTTGAACAATCGTACAAGCGCACGTCAATAATAGAATCCATTTTTTCATCATATCTATTTTTAATCGGTAAAAAAGCCCTCCAGGGGGCTGGGCGGTTAACCCGGCCTCCCAAAAGAGGGCTGTATAACAAAGATCTATGAAGTTCGTTTAATTGCCTTCGATCACCATGAAAGAAGATAATACAACAGTATAGAAATCCACGTAAGCATAAGAGGCGTTATATCCTTTCTTATGGAATTTATCGGCAACCGTTACGCGAATCTTTTGTGCCGTTTTCACGCTATGAGATTTATCCAAATAGATAATCGTGGTCTCACCCTTACCAGTGCCGACCGTCACGCTCCTGCTAAATGCCGCCGACTCCCAAGCTCCGGAGCCTGTTTCAAACTCAATATCCAACACATCGGGAGTTTGTACATCAGCCGGGGGTGTCATGGCCTGACCGACTTTGAAACCAAGAATACGCTTGCTCTCCTTCATATCAATCTCGATAATATGTCTTCGGAGAATCTCACTCGCTTGGGGACTCCAGTATGCGTCACTTTCCTGCAACAAATTCGCCAAACCGGAATTATATCCCATGGCATCCATCGGGTTGACCGTGATATCCCATCCCACTGTGTTCAATAATGAAAATTCCGGCAACTCGGCCACCTGATTCTTTGCGGTGAAGAAATCAGGAACCGTGTTGAAATAATGGTTCCCGTAATGATAAATCTTCACGCCCAATTCACCGGCAATAACCTCCAAAGCAGCCACACTCTCCTCTTGATTTGTCAACACGGACTTCACCGCATTTTCCGTTCCGGCAGCCAGCAAACGATTGCGTCCCAAGTGAAGCTCCTTCAAGTTCGGGAAATGCAACACGTCGACCAACGACAATTGATCGTAGTCGATATCCAACACCTCCACATCATTGATATCGCTTTGCTTAATCTCTCCTATCAAATCCAAACGACTTCTCACCTCGGCAGCAAAAGCCGCATCAAACATCGGTGTCTCGAAATACAACGGCACGGGTTGCAGCTCCAACTCCATGTTATCGATAGAAGCGATTCTCCCCTTACGATAGACGTTAATCGGCTTCGTGAAATCGACATTCTCTCCGATCATCGCGTACACCTTCCCGTCCGGCAAATTATTCACTTTTTCCACTGTCCAGAATTTTTCCGTGGCATTCCCTTTCTCGAAATACCCCACCTGGAAAGAAATCAAATTATCCGCCCAAGGCTCAAACAATACAAACAATTTCTTGCCTGCCACTTGATACGCCTTTCTCACCACTTGCGAGAACAGCGTCAATTCTTCCGAAGCATACGTGAAAGGACGCACGTACACCGGATCTCCGATCGACTTGCCGATAACCTCACCGTCTTTTTGCTCGATAGCTTTCACGCTACACGCATACTCGTAGTTTTTCAAACCCGTAATCATGAAGTCCCTCGCGTCTTTATCGATCACCTGGGAATAGGTCGTCGAATCATCCGTCCATTCCACCAAGATCGCCGTCCGCCCCGGGTCTAGTTTCAACTCCCAAGTCAACAACACGCTCAACCATTTTGGCTCTCCTTGCAGGTCATAAATCTTGGTCAGGTACTGCACCGGTCCATCACCGGTATAATCTGAATAGGTATCCTCCAAATCCTCGCAAGCCGGCAACAATCCAAGTACGGCCACAAACACCCATACATATTTCAAAAAACTTGTTCTCATACCTCTCGTTATTTTTGACCGTAAACCTCCAATTCTTGGACAGTCACGTTATTGTTATTATTATGGTTATACGAATAATTCTTGTTTACATCCAAGAATGTCTCGTTAAACTGTATCTTGAAGAAACGGCACTCCCGCTCTTCAAAAGGGAACGGTATAGACAAATACACCGGCTTGCGCGCCTCGACATCTGCTTTAGTTCCTTGCCATGGTAACGGATTCAAAAGTGCTTCATTGTACCACCGATCGACATTTTCAGCCGTCTGTTCCTGTTTGAAGCGACCTACCTCTTCCCAATCCTCTGCCGTTCCTGGATTCGTATCCTTATTATAATCACCTTCTCCTACCCAAGCAAAGACCTGCATATCGCAAGGCAATTTAGTATAATAATCATTATCGAAATCTTTATTTGCTGCATACCCATCAACATATTTCATATAAAACCGCATCTCTCCGACAATCATCGGTTTCTGCAAATCCAACACGAAATAGACATCATTGTCCGGACGCCATAAAGCATTAGGACCTGCCAAGAACGCAAATGGCGGAGTAGCTTTCCCCGATTTATAATATTCCGCCCCCGTCGTTCCTTTTGTATCGCCATCGAAAAGATAAGCCTTACCCAACGCACCCGGATTATAGTTATTTGATGAATTATACTCCATTTCTTTCGACTTATTGAACGGATCGATTAACTCGAAATCTTTACTCGGAATCAACAAGCGATCCACGCCTTCCACTCCGTTCCATACTTGTTTTCGGACAATCCGCTGCCGATCATCCTCTGTAGTAATCACCACAGTATAAGCATCCTGTAATTGCGAATCATCAATGGAATAAGCCTTCACGTTACGTCCCTCTTCCAACAGGAAGTTTTCCAAAAAGAGCGTATCCTGCACTTTCGTCGTCGGATTAATTCCCACGAAAAATACGGACGCCGATCCTTCCGTTCTTCCCTTTAAATCATAGATCACCTGGAAGCCATTCCAGTAAGAATTCACCTTCACTACATCAAAAAAAGTATAAAGATTGGAAGCCCGAGTATTAAACGCAAAGTGTAACACGTCGGATTCCTTTTCATTTTTATCCAGGAATGAAACCCGAACCGGCACATCCTCGTGTACCTGGTTGAATCCATTCAACACGATGGAATCCACGGCATAATCCGCGGTTTTATACACTTTCAACCCGTACTCGTCCGTGTATTCCACTTTCACTTTATTCACCCGCCGGTCAGTCAGTTTGTAGTGCATCACGGCACCACCCTCCACCGGGGTAAAAGAAAACATATCCTCGCTGATGGTCGTACCGAATGCTCCCTCCTTATCATCGGAACAAGCAACCCAGCAAAAACACCCTAAAAGGAGTAGACATACAAATATCTTTTTCATATTCAGTCAATTTTAGTCATTACCATCCCGGATTTTGCACGATACCGGAAATCATCACTTCTTCACTCTTGATAGGGAACAGGTAATCCCGTGCCGGGATAAACTGCGCCTGATCCCACACCACCATCGGACCTTGCCCGTTATTATAAAAGGCTTGCCAATTCTTTCCAAGTACATTCCAGCCCATCGGTTTGTCGTTCCAGCCTTCAGTAATTGCAGTTCCCCAACGACGTACATCCCAGAAACGATGTCCCTCGAACATCAACTCGATTGTCCGTTCGCGTTGGATAATACTCCGTAATCCCGCCTGCTCGTTAAATTTATTCGCATTCACGCCATATCTTCCCCAGCTATCCTGCACGGTCGGGATACCTGCCCGCTCGCGCACGGCATTCAAACGATCGAAAATCTGATCCCGATGCGCTCCATTCGGACCTTCATACTCGTTCCAGGCTTCTGCCACTGCCAAATAAAGCTCTGCCAATCGCATCGTCACGGAAACATTCACGGCGAAAGACATGATATCTTGCGAGTAAGTTTTCAAATTAAAATCACTACGCGTACCTTTCTTCACGAAATAGCCGGTAATATTTTGCGCGTAATTGGGATAAAGCCGATCTTGCTTTAATCCGAACAAACCGCCTTGATAAGAATCCACGATCAAATTATAGTTCACGGACTTCCCAAGCTGCCAGTACAGCCCAGGAGCAGCAATCATTGCGTAAAAACGAGGTTCTCGCTTCAAGTGCAATGCCAACACATCCGTTCCCATCGGCACCACGCTCGTGTACATGACATCCCGCTCTTGCGCCATACCGTAGCCATCTCCATACGTCCACGTCCGATCCTCCTCGATGGGCAATCCGTTCGCCGTGTAGAATTTCCGTACCATCCGGATATTCGTACCGATACTACCATCTAACACGGAACTATAGTGTGGATCCGTAGTTTTAGTTCCCAATTGCGGCAGAATTCTCTGGAATAGATCCGAGAATCCACTCACCATCATCACCGCCTCCGTGGAATTTTGGAAATTCGGTGCCCACAGCGAACACTCCAAATCCCGCATGGTATTCAACAATGGGGTGGATTTCTCTTGGGTACCGGCAATCAATTTATAACCGTGTCCCTCCAAAAACTGGATAGTTTCATCCAAATATTCAGCCGCCACGCGCCACTTCTCTTTATCCTCCACGGGGAAAAGTAACTCGCCATTCTTATTCTTCAGATCTTTGTACACACTTATGCCCCCGTTAAACAACGGAGAAGCGGCATAGAGCAATACGCGGCATTTCAAACCCATCGCTCCCTCTTTCGAGAAAAACATTCGACGAGTGGCATCTTTTTCGGCAAATACCTGCAAATAAGGGATTGCCTCATCCAACAACTGATTGATCGCTTTAAAACAACTATCCAGCGGACTTCTCGGTTGACGTTGTTCCTCCATCGGGGCATACACGTCGATGTTCTGAGGCACCAACACGATTGGACCATAGCGTTTAACCAACTCAAAATAGTAAAAAGCTTTCAACGCTTTGATCTCTGCCGTCCAAGTTTCCAGCTCGCCTTCATTCAGATTATAGACATCACCGATATGCTTCAAGAAAGTATTGCAATACCGAATATAATAATAGACACCATTATAGGTCCACATATCATTAATCGGTGCTAAAGCCGTCTGCAAGCCATCGGCGATCAAGAAAGAGGTCATTCCGCGATTCTCCCGCGCATAACGGTTGGAAATGTATTCGTCCGCACCACAAAAAGCCGGATTCGTGGTCGTATACACTTGCAAAGGAACAAATCCCTGGTTTGCATCAATCATCCATTGTTCCGCTCCGGTGCGTGTCTCAAATATTTTGGGAATCGTCAGAATATCATCCTCGGGAACTAAATTGAGGTACTCGTTACACCCCGTCCATAACCAGGCGGAACAAATCAAAATGAATATACTTTTAAATTTCATATACATGATTTTTAGAAACTAAAATTAACACCTACTGAATATGTCCTTTGGATCGGATAATTAAATCCGTTGCTTCCCAATTCCACATCCCATAAATCAAAATCACTGATCAAAAACGGATTGTTCACCCGGATATAAGGTTTGATCCGTTGCATACCGAGCTTCTCTGCCCATTGGATCGGTAAATTCCAAGCCAACTCTAACGACTGGCAACGCAAAAATTTCACCTCCCGCATAAAATAAGTGGAAGCGCGCAAAGTTTCTTGACCCAACAAAGCCTCCTCCATATTGTGAGCCGTGATACTCTTGGTAGACAAACGCGGCCACAGGGGTCTGCTTTTCATATTCTCGGGAGTCCAGTGGTCTTTCCAAATAGCACTCAACAAGGCACGGTCGCCCACGAACGGCGTAACGGCACTCGGGTTGATAAAGAGTGAACGTTGACCTGCTCCCTGGAATGCGAAATTAAATTCCACGCGCTTGTAGCTGATCGTTCCATTGAAACCGTATACCAAACGAGGCTCCGTGGGAAATCCGATATGTACAGCGTCATCAATGCTGATCTTGCCGTCGCCATTCACGTCACGATAGCGAATATCTCCCGGCATCACGTCGCCCGATTGTTTCGGCGAACGGTCGATCTCCTCCTGACTCTGAAACAATCCTTCTGCCACGTAACCCACCACTTGCGAAATATCATGCCCCACTTTTCCTTGCCAAGACGGTTTGTCGGCAGCCTCTTCGATGGATTTGTACACCGATTTGTTGTAGGTGGCAGTCCCGTTCAAGATAAACCACAAATCATTGGAAAATGCATGTTGTACTTTAACAGCCAAATCGAAACCGCGAGAACGCACCTTGCCCACGTTATCATACGGGTATAGCCCCAATCCCATGCTGGCGGGCACAATCGTGCGTTGAGCCAAAATATTATGACGGATCTCCTCGTATACATCCAATGTAAAATCGAGCAACCCTTTCCACAAAGTCATCTCCAAACCAAAGTTGGTCATTTCTGCAATCTCCCACTGAATCGTCGGGTTGGCATAAGAATAAACCAGATAATGGTCCTGGGAATCCTGTCCCATGTTTTCCAAATAAATGTATCTGCCGGTATTGCCATAAGCGGAAGACCCGGTACCGATGCCGTCATTACCCACTTTCCCGTAAGAAGCACGAATCTTCATAAAAGTTAACCAGTTGTTAAAACGTTGCATAAACGGCTCTTTCGAAATCACGTAAGAGATCCCGGCCGCGGGAAAAAAACCGAAACGATTATGTTCCGCGAAACGTTCGGAACCATTGTACCCGAAACTACCCTCCAAATAGAAACGTTCCTTGAAACCGTATGAAAGACGCATGGAAAGTCCCATATTCCGGTTCTTGATGGCAGAAAACAAATCCCGTCCTGCAGAAGAGGTCACCTGCGACATATTCACCAGTCCCGTGTAACTGACCGTATGATCGCCCCAGAACTGGTTGTAATACACCCGGAACTCTCCGGTCAACTGCGTTTCTCCCTCTGCTACTTTAGAGTTAGGATCCACTTTCAGCGTCTTATCTCCCTCTGCCAATTGTTCCAACACATGTTTACCCGTTTGGTGATTATAGTCAGCCAACCGATATTTATAAAGTTCCGTCAGAAACGGCGTACTGTAATAAGCCTGCTTGTATAGCGACACGTTGGTTCGGATTTCCAAACCTCTTAAGAACGCAGATAAGTTCTGAATATATTCCACCCGATTGGAGGTAGCGAAACGACTCCGTTCCACGTATCCCTGTTGAATGGAAGCATAAGGGTTCTGGGAAGTTATCGTTTCATAACCGAAACGAAGGTGCGGAAATTTATAGGTATCATCCGCCGGATAGACCGCCGCGTAATCCACCGGACTCGCGTTAAACGCCATACCATAAGCGGTAGTCACGTTAGCCAAAGGACCATGATAACTGTCCAACGAAGAGGTGGAGGTCAATAACAATTTCGCAGTGGGAGTCATATCAATATTCAAATTGATACGCAAAGAGGTAGTATTATTCCGAATATTAACATTAAACGAATTCAACTTATCCGTTTTCAACATACCTTCATCGAAATTGTGACTGACGGAGGCATAATACTGCATAATCTTGGTTCCGCCTCGCACGCTCAATCCCAAGTGATGATTGAAAGACATATCCTTAAACAACAATTTATACCAATCGTTGGCAGGGTATACCCAAGAGGGAAAACGGTCGCTGCCCGTGTTAGCAATCCGTTCTGCCGTGTATTTCGGTTGTGCCAACGGGTCGCGTGTCTGTAACGCCTCGTTATAAGCCTTCATGTAGGTGATCGGATCTACCACGTCGATTTTCCGCGTCGGTTGTGAAGCAATTGCCTCGTAGCGGAAAGAAGTGTACACCGAACCCTCGACTCCCTTTTTCGTCGACACGAGAATCACACCGTTTGCCCCACGAGCTCCATACATGGCGGTAGCCGAAGCATCTTTCAACACGCTGAATGAATCAATATCCTCCGGGTCAATACGCGACAAGTCCAACACGCTAACCTCTACCCCGTCCAACAAAATCAAGGGAGCCGTGTTCGCGTTGTTACCGAAAGACGTGATACCGCGCACCGTGAACTGCGTGTTCATTTCGGCCTCGGTCAAGGCTCCCGGTTTACCACCCTTCAAATAACCGATCATACCTGGAATACGTCCCACGAAACTGGCAGTAAGGTCGCTATTAGAAGATTTCAACGAACTGACATTTACCACAGAAATAGAACCGGTCACGGACTCGCGTTTTTGTTCCCCGTATGCGACCACTGTAACCTCTTCCAACGCCTCTTCCGTGGGCTTTAGTGATACATTCAACTCATCTTTCCCTTCTATCGGTACCGTTTGGTCTTTGTACCCGATAAACGAGAACTTCAACACGTCGTCTGCCCGTACCAAAATATCATATTTCCCGTCTTTATCAGTAGCCACTCCCCGTGAGGTCTGATTGATAACGACACTTACCCCCGGCATGGGATTTCCCTTCTCGTCCGTCACGCGTCCCTTGACCGTGATAATGTTCCGTACCTCAGGTTCTTTGGTTTTCGGTTTTTTCTTGACAACGATCACTTTACCCTCGATCGAATAATCATAACCATGAGCCACGAGCACCTTTCCCAGCACCTCGTCCAGCGTCGCATTCGTGAAAGTCTCCGTGATTTTCACCTCATTGGATATATCATTTTGCTTGTAAACAAAAGTATATCCCGTCTTTGCTTTCAAATCCTCAAGTACTTCCAAGATGGTATTATTGCGGTACTTGACAGTTATTCTCTGTTGCCGCAAAGTATCATCCTGCGCATACACGGAGGCACACGACAACAGAGTCAAAATAAAATTAACCAAAACGATCTTACTCCATTTTCGAATTTCCACCCGAAAAATGGTGTGACTAGATTTTTTTTTCATACATTTGTTTTTGAATTAATAAGATATCGTCTGCCACCAACAGACGTTACACACCGTAAGCGGGAGAATTCCTTGAATTCTCTCTCTTTTTTTACTTTAACTTTTGAACTTCTATTTTTCCATCGGCATTTATTTTAAATTTCACATCTGCCACTTTACTCAACACGGCAAGAAACACCTCCAGCGTCTCGTCACTCGAAATACTTCCCTGCAGTATAATGTCTTCCCCGGGCAAAGATTCCGTCACGAAATCCACGTCGTAAGCACGCGAAACGACTTTCAGGATTTCGCTCAACGCCATATTCTCGATACTGATCATTCCGTCTTTCCACGACACCACGTCACTCACTTTCACCTGGCATACACGCAAGCTATCGACACCAACGCCCAGGACAGACTGCTCCCCCGGGGAAAGTACCACCGCCTCCGCCCCGTGGACAGGAATCACTTTCACCTTCCCGGAGGCAAGCGTCGTCAACTCCGGCTCTGACGGATAGGCAGACACGTTAAACTTCGTCCCCAGCACCGTCACCAACTGGCGCACGGTTTCCACGACAAACGGTCGCACCGTATCCCGTGTCACGTCAAAAAACGCCTCTCCCGTGACACGCACCCTCCGTTCCCCCTTCGCGAACTTTTCCGGGTATTCCAGCCTGCTGTCCGAATTCAGCCACACCACGCTACCGTCATTAAGCGAGATCCGGTACAACCCAGCTCCCCGGGGAATCGTGATCTTGTTATAAACAAGCACATCTTCTTTTTCTTCCTCCGCGTACTCCTCCAATTTTTTATCGTACACGACCTTACCGTTGCTGATCGCCACTTGTGCTCCATCCCGCTCCTCAAACTTGATCCCACTGCCCCCCAAGTAATGTTGTCCGCCATCAGCCATCTCCAGTATCGCCTTACGAGCGGGCGGACCGATATAAGCCATCGTTCTACTCTCGTCAACGGAAGAAGCATCCCGCCATAACACGACCGAAGAAATAACCGCAACAACCACCGCGGCTGCCGCCACCCCGTACCACAACTTGAATGTCCGACGCCTCCTCCCCCCGATACGCCCGCGTATCGAAGAATAGTCCCCCTTGATCAACCGTGCACGCACAACCTCCCGCATAACGAGATTCTGCTTTCGCACCGTATCAAACAACTTACGGTTCTCGTCACAGGCTTCTTTCCATTCCAGAATCTCCCTTTCTTCCCCGGTAGAAAGTTTGCCATTAAAGAAGTCCAATAACTCGGATTCGGTAATTTGAGATTTTCTTTCCATTCTATCATATCAATTTCTTGCCCCATAGACCGGAAAAATGATAAAACGGTTGATTCAAATCAGGAAAAAAATCGGGGAAAATTAGAAAAAACTTTTCGAAGTCGTTTTAAAGCATTTACCAACAATGTTTTAACTGTTGCTATAGAAATAACAAATTTTTCAGCCGTCTCCCGGTAACTCAACCCGTCAATATACACCGCCCTCAAAACCTCTCTCATGCGCGGGGGTAACTTCTCGATCTCTGCCTCTACCGCCTGCAAAATCTCCTCCGTGAGCCAATCCGTATCACTCTCGTCCACCAACACGGGCAACACTCCACCTGCTTCCCGCAAGACATCCCGCTTCTCCAGTAACTTCAACGCCCGATTCCTCACTGCCGCGAAAAGGTATCCCCGGATACTACCCGACGTGATCCTCTCGTAAGCCCGCTTCTCCCAGAAATCCACGAGAAAATCCTGCACCACGTCCTCCGCCGCCGGAATATCACTCAAAAACGTGTCTGCCCACAGCACCAACGGTCGATAATAGTATTCGAACAAGACCTCCATTCCCCGGTGATCATGTTCTCCCAAAAAACGACATATCAACTTATCATCAACCTGCATAAATTCAAAAGCTCACACGCGTGTATAAATTATTGACTTCTCAAAGTTACACAAAAGCTTCTAATTTTATACTGGCATAACAAAAAATACAAAAGAATATCTTCCGAATCACTTGTACCCCATCTCAAAATAGTAAAACATTTCCAAGGAAAACAATAAGAAAACCTACCTGAATTCATGTGAAATCCCGTATCACTTCCGGTTCAATTCCGTATAAAACGCTATTAGTTCCCTATTAAAACGCTATTAAAACCCTATACTATAATAGCGTTTTAATAGCTTACTAAAAGGATACAAATAATGTTTCAAGTACTACTGCACCGGAATTGATACGGGATTCATCTTGAATTCAGGTAGGTTTTCACCTTATTTACGGTACTTCTCCTCCCCTTCCTCGAACATGCTCGTGTAACTGAAATAACGGCTTTCGCTGATTTCCCCGTCCTCTACCGCCTGAATAACAGCGCATCCCGGCTCGTGAATATGCGTGCAATTGTAGAAACGGCAATCTTTTGCCCGCTTGAATATCTCCGGGAAATAGTGTGATATCTCCGTCTTCTCCATGTGTATCAGCCCGAACGCCCGGATGCCGGGAGTATCCACGATATACCCCCCGAAACTCAACGGGAACATCTCCGCAAAGGTGGTCGTGTGCTTGCCCGTGTCGTGGAACTCGGAGATTTCGGCAACTTTCAATTGCAAGCCCGGTTCCACCCGGTTGATCAAAGAGGATTTCCCCACGCCCGACAAACCGGAAAACACGGTCACTTTATCTTTCAGCACCGCCACGACATCCTCCACGCCTTCCCCTGTCAATGAGGACACATGCAAACACTCGTACCCGATCTCCATATATATTTGTGTCAGAGCACCCAGCAGCATCAGATCATCCTCGTCATACAAGTCGATCTTGTTGAAAACGAGTATGGCGGGAATCCGGTATGCCTCCACGGAAGCTAAAAAACGATCGATAAAAACCGTTGAGGTCACGGGATGATTCACCGTTACGACCAGCATCGCCTGATCGACATTCGCGGCTATGATATGCGCTTCTTTCGAGAGATTCGTCGATTTTCGAATAATATAATTTTTCCGTTCCTCTATCCGGTGAATCACCGCGCCATCGGGATTTATCTCTACTTCCACAACATCACCGACCGCCACGGGATTCGTGGTCTTAATCCCTTTCATCCTGAATTTTCCCTTTATCCGGCATTCCAAGACTTCACCCGATTCCATCCGTACCGCGTACCAGCTACCGGTAGATTTTACGACAATTCCTCTCATTGTTCTTTGATTTACAATTCATGCTTCATATCCGACCTTGTTCCATAATAAACACTGTCGAAACACGTTAAGCGGGTACAAATATAGCGTTTCGCGTTTGCAAAGACAATCTATTTCGTTAATTTCGCGATACACGAATTTTGATAGATTATGAAATTAGTTTTCGCGACCAACAACACGCACAAGTTGGGAGAAATCAAGGAAATGTTGGACGGTCGGCATGAGATCGTTTCCCTGAAAGACATCGGATGCCACGAGGATATCCCCGAGGAGCAAGATACACTGGAGGGGAATGCCCTGCAAAAAGCGAGGTATATACACGAGAAGTTCGGCTACGATTGTTTCGCGGATGATACCGGACTGGAAATAGAAGCACTTGATAACGCCCCGGGTGTCTATTCCGCCCGTTACGCCGGAACTGCCCACGACTCGGAGGCGAACATGCAAAAGGTGCTTCGGGAGATGGAGGGTGTCAGTAATCGTAAAGCACGGTTCAGAACGGTGATCGCCCTTATCCTCGGTGATCGGGAGTATCTTTTCGAGGGTATCGTGAACGGGGAGATTCTCACGGGGAAACACGGGCACGAGGGTTTCGGTTACGACCCGATATTCCGCCCCGACGGTTACGCGGAAAGTTTCGCGGAGATGCCCCTGCACGCTAAAAACGAGATCAGCCACCGGGGGCGAGCCGTACGGAAACTGTACGAGTTCCTAAATGCCCGGTAACACGCTTCCATGCAGACGATCAAAGGCATCATATTGAAAAGTCTACCCTATTCCGAGCAGCAGCAAATCATGCACGTGTACTCGGCAGAACGGGGGTACATGCAATTTATCACCCCCATGACGCTTTATAAACGGAAGAACAACCACGCCGTGCAATGTATGCAGATCGTCGAACTCGAATATTATCCCAATGAACGAGGGGGGCTTCACAAGTTAAAATCCGTGTCTTCACTGGTGAACACGTCATCTATTTATTTCGACGTGTACAAGATGAATATCGCCTTGTTATGGGGGGAGCTTCTGGACTTGGTACTACGACATTCTGACCCGAACGAGAACATGTACGAGTATATCAGGTACTCCGTGGAATATCTCAACACGAGCCGGGAGGATATCGCGAACTTCAACTTGCTGTTCCTGTTCCGGCTTAGCAAGCTCATGGGATTCGGCATTGACGACAGCACCTATCACCCGGATTATGTTTTTAACATTAACGACGGGTGTTTCTATCCCGCGGGCGCTCCCGAGAATTATTGCACGGGACCGCGTTCCGCCCGAATCATACACCAACTCTGTTCCTGCCCGATGGAATCGCTCAAAGACATCCCTCTCAATCAACAAAGCCGGAAAATCCTTCTCGATATCGCCCTGCTCTTTCTCGGTTTTCATTTAAACATGGACTTCAACACGAAAAGCATCCGGGTAATCCGGGAAATATTCTCTTAGGCAAGTTTTAAAATCAAGACATATTTTTTACCCGAAATAGCGCAAACAGGGCATAAGGAGAGATTTTTGTTAATGTTTTGTTAAAAAAATAAACCTTTTTAAGCGAAACAGGTCTTATATGGACAATCAGTTTTCACATTTTATTAACATACATTCCTACTTATTATGCATAGATTTATACCAACCTAAAATACCAATGTTATGCGTATCAAAATTGTAAATCTAAACAAAGTTTACCCGGGAGGTAAAAAAGCCTTAAAAGACTTGAATCTTGAAATCGAACCGGGAATGTTTGGTCTGTTGGGACCGAATGGAGCGGGAAAAACCACCTTGATGCGAATCATGACTCTCTTGCAGAGCTGCACATCCGGAACGATCTACTTCGATGACTATGACATCGCGAAAGACAGGAAGGCTATTCGCTCCATGTTGGGCTACCTGCCGCAGGACTTCCGCTTTTTCGAGAAGCTGAAAACGTGGGAATTCCTTGATTACGGGGCAGGTCTTGCCGGAATCAAGGGCAAACAGCACCGGGGCGAAGTGGTAGACGAGATGCTGCGTAAAGTTGGATTATTTGAAGTCCGTGACCGCTGGGCAAATAAATTATCCGGTGGTATGAAAAGAAGGTTGGGTATAGCACAAGCCATTATCGGCAATCCTAAAGTAATCATTGTCGACGAGCCGACGACAGGACTCGACCCGGAAGAAAGAATCCGGTTCCGCAATATCCTGTCGGACATCAGTGACAAAGATTCCATCATCATCCTTTCCACCCATATCGTGGGAGATATTTCCAGTACCTGCAAGAAGCTGGCTCTCCTGAACCGGGGCGAATTGAAATTCGAAGGCTCTCCGGATGAAATGGTCAATCTGGCAAGAGGGAAAGTATGGGAGATTTTCGTGACCGACCAGGAATACGAGGAAATCAAGGAAAAATACCCGATTATCTCGACAATTCCTACAGACGGGGGACTCGAGATTCAAGTCGTGGCGGAGAACATCGAGGAATACTCGCATAAAGCCATTGAACCGAATCTGGAACATGCCTACGTTTATTACATGGACTACTTGCTGAAAGACAAAATGAACATGCAGGTGGAAGCCATTCAAGAAAACGAATTGTTCAAGTAAACCTATACTAAAATCAGCGATGAACATCCACAATATCAACACGATATCAAGATACGAAACCAAATTATTACGCCGGAGCTGGTTATTCCGGATATTTGCCGTTTTATCCCTTTTAATCATTGTCTTTTTCCAGATCAGCCTTCAATCAAATATTTTCGGCTGGTATCGCTGGAGCATGGTAGCCATGCCTTCGTCAATCCCGTTTGTCAATATTTATCTTTTCAATATCGCTCAATCTATCATAGCCATATTTCTGGCGGGCAATTTTTTGAAGAGAGATAAGAAACTGGACACGGCGGAGGTGATCTATGTACGCCCGATGAGCAACGCCGATTATATTGTCGGCAAGACATGGGGGATTATCAAGGCTTTCGTGTCGTTGAACATTATTGCATTAATCATCGCTGGTTTTATACACGTTTTCGCGAGCGATTCCCCGTTCGCGTTCCTCCCTTATATTTTTTATTTACTTACCCTGTCTATCCCGTCACTGGTATTCGTGCTCGGTCTTTCATTCGTGGTCATGAGCTTTGTCCGCAACCAAGCGGTGACATTTATTATCATGCTGGGATTCATAAGCGGTACATTGTTGTACTTGGGCGGAGTGGAGCAAGGAACGTTTGACTTTTTCGCGCTTACCGTCCCGAACATGTTTTCCGAAGTGCTGGGACACACGAATCTCGTTCCCTATCTGACACAACGCTTCACGTTCCTGTTCTTGGGTATGGGATTACTTTCTTTCACTATCGCGCTGGTAAACCGTCTTCCTTTGCATCCCAAGAAAAATATCTTACTCAACTTTATCGGTTGCGTTATCATGATTTTTGGATTAGGTTGCGGGTACTCTTACTATTCCACCTACCATCACATCGACAATCAACGCCACCTGTATTCCGAGAAATACCAAAAATACAACATCGCGGATAAAGTTAATTTATTGAGTCAGGATATCACTTATTCACAAAACAAAAAAGAAATCTCGGTTACGGCAAACCTGCAAGTACAGAACCGGAATCATAAAACGATCAATAACGTATTACTATATTTGAACCCGTCGTTGAAGGTCGAAAAATTAACCGCCAAGGGACAGGATATCCCTTTCGAGAGGGACGCTCAAGTTGTTGTGGCGGATTACAAACTCCGTCCTTATGAAACGGCTGAACTTCAAATCAGTTATCAAGGTACAATAGACGAGAATATTTGCTATCTGGATATCACGGACGAGGAATATTATGACACTCAAAACGGGAATAGCATTCTCCGATTCGGGAAGAACTACGCTTACGTGCAGGACAAATTTACCCTGTTAACCCCGGAATGTCTCTGGTACCCGACCACGTTGCCTCCTGTAAACCCGGAAGCACCTTATAATATAAGGAAGAATTTCGCCACGTTCTCTTTAAAAGTGTATAACCCGACGGAACGCGTGGTTTTATCTCAAGGTACTTCCTCCCGAAGCGGCGACACGACGTTATTCACCAATGCAGCTCCCTTACTGGGGGTAAGTCTGGCAATCGGGGATTACGAGAAAAAAAGCGTTACGGTAGATTCCGTGGAAATCGAACTATACAATTTTAAAGGTCACGATTACTTCTCGAAAGAATTTCCGAACATGGCGGATACCCTAGCCGGTTTCCTTTCAGATGTCAAAACGGAATACGAGATGCGCAAGGGACGCAAATACCCGTTCCCCAAGCTGGTCTTGGCGGAAACGCCCATCTCTTATGCCGGATACGTGCGCAACTGGAAAGGCAATAGCGAACAGATGCAACCGGAAATGGTGTTCTTGCCCGAACTGGCAGCCACTCTGCCGCGCAGCGATTTCAAAGCCTCCAAGAAAAGGATGAAAATGTGGGCTCAAAATGATCCGCGGGGAGGTTCATCGGAAGATATTGATCTTGAAATGAACACGATACGTGATTTTATCCGCAGCGTGTTCCAATCGGAAGAAATCTATCAAGAAGAGGGTAATTCTTTTGTCAATATGTTTACCAGCGGTTGGTCCGGTACATCCAAATTAAATAAATACGACATCTCGTCCATGTACTTTAACTACGCGACATCTATCTATTCGCAGGACTTCCCGATTATTGACATCGTGATGAACACCATGTTGAAGCAGGAAGAATCAAATCCCGGAAGAAGGTGGTTCCGTATGTTCTCGGGCATGGGGGACAGTCAACGGGCTTCGGCCTATTTGAACGGCAAGAGTTTTGAACAAGCCGTTCTGGACAACACGCTTTCCACGGAAGTGTTCTACGAGATGATGAAATTAAAAGGGATATACCTGCGAAATTATATCACTTCACGAGTTCCCTCTGAAGACTTCAAGAAATTCATGACCGACTTCTCTCAGAAATATAAATTCCAAGAAGTCAACTTCACACGTTTGAATAATGAATTTATCCGTAAATTCCATTTCAACTTGATGGATTTCATTCCCGGGTGGTACTCGATAAACGCCACGCCATTATTTATTGTAAAAGGGATAGACGCGGACGAGGTTGCCATAGGTGAATACACGAAATACATGGTACACTTCCAAGTTTATAACCCGACAAATATTGACGGAATCATCTCTGTCAGCGTTGAACAGGGCGGTTTCATGCGAGGTGGTCCCGGCAGACGGGGAAGAGCAGCCCAAATGGAAGAGAATCCGCCAAAAAATTTTATTATCGACGCGAGAAGTTATAAAGAGATTAGAATCCTTTGCGACGATCGCCCCAGCAACTTGACGATCAACACGAATATTGCCCAGAATCTTCCGAGCGATATCATGCACAATTTTGCGAAAGTGACCACAACCTCGACCGACACGGTAAGCGGTATCTTCGCGGGTAATCCTACCGTTTTCGCCTTTAACCCGAAAGAAATCACGGTCGACAACGAGGACAAAGGTTTCCGTGTAATCGAGTCGAACCAGAAGAATACGTTACAATCTCTTTTCAAAAAGGAGGAAGAAGACAAGTATAAAAACTTGAATTTCTGGATGCCCCCAAGTAAATGGACGGCAACCGTCGGTATAAATTATTACGGTGACTATATTAATAGTGCCATGTACAAGAAATCAGGAAGCGGGAACAATCAAGCGGAATGGAACACGCGAATCCAAATCCCCGGTTTCTATGAAGTTTTCGTTTACAGCTCGCCCGGCATGGACAGGATGATGTGGGGCCGTGGAGAACAACCCAAAAGATACCAATATTATACAGTAAAACATGACGACGGCGAAGAGGAAGTGTCTGTCGAAACGGGAGGCAGGAATACCACCGGTTGGGTTTCCCTCGGAAGTTTCTATTTCTCGGAGGGTAACGCCAAAGTTACCTTGAGTGACAGAGGTTCCGAACCGGGACAAATCATCATTGCCGACGCGGTAAAATGGGTTTACACGAGTAATAATAAATAATAACAATAACAGTTTATGAAAACACGTACGTCATTATCGTTGATCATTTCCGGGCTACTGATCATATTCTCCCCGGGAACAACGTCCGCTCAAGAGATTTTGACGCTAGAAAAGGCTTTGGAGATCGCTTATCAACAAAGCCCGTCGTTGATACAAAGTAAAATGTCACTTGAACAGAGTGAACTGTCTTTACTTCAACGAAAAGCATCCTTAAAATCTTTATTCCAATTCGATTTGAGCCCTTTTAACTATTCCAGAAGCAGTAGTTTCGAGGAAATAAGTTCAACATGGAATACCTACCGTACCATGAGTGCCGGAGGTAATTTCAGTATCACTCAACCTTTGAAATGGACCGACGGTACATTGACGCTAAGTAATGATTTCAACTGGCAAGATGCACAGAATCAATCCAACAATCTAACAAACACTTCTTTTTCCAATCGCCTGTCATTACGATTGAATCAACCTATTTTTACCTATAATCGAACCAAAATCGATTTGAAACAATTGGAATTCGATTTGGAAAATGCCAAGATAAGTTATGCTATGGCACAACTAAACATTGAAAAGACGGTAACTTCAGGATTTTACAATGTTTACCAAAGTTTCAAAAGCCTGACAGACGCACGGGAAGCATTCGAAAGTGCAAAGCAAAACTATGAAATAACCAAGAATAAGGTTGAACAAGGCCTACTTCCAAAAGAAGAGTTATTCCAATCGGAAGTAACTCTGGCAAATAATGAAACAAGCCTGTATAGTGCTGAAACAAATTACGAGTCTACCAAAGACCAATTCAAGCAAACCTTGGGTTTACCTTTGGAAATGGACATCAGTGTACTCACGAATACAGATATTACACCGGTAGAGGTTGACCAAAACTTGGCTATCAAATATGCTTTGGAACAAAGAATGGAGATCCGGCAAAAACAGATCAGTGTCGAGCAAGGTCTCTTTGATTTGCTCGCGGCAAAAGCAACAAATGAATTCAAGGGAAATATTTCCGCCCAAGTCGGTTTATTCGGTAATGGAGATAAGGTAAAAGGTGCTTTCACCAAACCGGAAGATAACGAATCCGTGGGAGTCACTCTTACCATCCCGGTTTGGGATTGGGGGACTCGCAAAGCTGCTATACGCAAGGCTCAGATTGCAAATGAAAATAAAGATATCGATTTAGCCGAATACAAAAAAAGCGTTGTACTCGAAATTCGTCAAATATGCCGGGAACTTCCCAGCCTCGTGAAAAAAATAGAGATCGCACGCAAAAACGTGGAAAACGCCGAACGCACGTATGATATCAGCGTGGAAAAATACCGCAGCGGTTCTCTATCGGGTTTAGATTTAAAGAATCAACAAGATCAGCTAACCAGTGCCAAAACTGAATACACAAACACGATCATCAGCTATAAACTGAAATTACTTGATCTGAAAATCCAGACATTGTGGGATTTCCAAACGAACACTTCTTATTTACCCGTGGACTTGCTAAAATAAAAACAACAAAATATAACAACTATGGCTACAAATAAATCAATAAAATATATCGGGTTCATTCTACTCGCATTTTCTCTGAACGCCTGTAACGAGCAACGTTCGAGCTCTTCTTCCGAAACAACAACTCCCGTCTGGCTCACGGAAGTCGGCAAACGGAATATTCGTGAATTGACCACCACCACGGGTACGGCAAAAGCCGCCAAAACCGCCGAGATAAAATCAGAGATTACCGGTAAATACGAACTGATGAATAATCCCAAAACCGGACGCCCTTATAAATTAGGTGACATCGTGGAAGCGGGAGCCGTCATTGTGAAACTGAACAATAAGGAACACGAGAACAGCGTATCGCTGCAAACCAAGAAAATGCAAGTTGATATCGCCAAAAAAGAATGGGACGGGCAAAAGGTCGTGTATGATAAAGGAGGGGCAACCGAAAAAGACGTGTTGAACGCCGAGAGCAGTTATATCCAAGCACAAACCGCACTGGAAACGGCAAATACCGAGTTGGAAAAAATAAATATCAGAGCCCCGTTTAAAGGGGTAATCGTCACTTTACCCTATTTCACTCCGGGAATAGACGTTGCTTCCGGCGAAATCATCGTGGGTATGATGGACTACAGCCAGATGTACATGGAAATCGCACTTCCGGAAAATGCCATCGAAAAAGTGAAAGTGGGACAAAAAGTATTAGTTACCAACTATAATATAAAATCAGATACTTTATCCGGAACCGTATCCCAGTTATCCCCGGCAATTAACGAGGAAACCCGTACATTCTCTGGATACATCGCTATTAACAACCCGGAATTGAAATTACGTCCCGGAATGTTCGCCAAAGGCGAGATTATTACTTTGCAAAGAGACTCCGTGTTATTTATCCCGAAAGAAATCGTCAATGCCCGCCGGGGAATGCGTAACGTATTCACGGTGGAACAGAATCGTGCCGTGGAGAAATACATCAAAACAGGCATCAGCGACGACCGCTACACGGAAGTCACGGAAGGCTTGAACGAGGGTGACAAGATCGTTATCAAAGGTTACGAGTTCTTGAGAAACAGAGGCAAAGTAAAAATCATGAAATAAAACGATATGAACAGTATCACCAAATTTGCAGTAAAATACCCGGTGAGCGTGCTTATGCTTACGCTGGCGGTATGTTTACTGGGTACGATATCTTATAATAAACTGGGAACAGACCTTTTCCCCGACTTGAAAAATCCCGCCCTTTACGTGGAAGTAAAAAGCGGACAAAGACCACCGGAAGAGGTTGAAAGACAAATCACTCAAAAAGTCGAGGGTACTGCCGCACGACAGGAAGGTGTACAAAGCGTTTACAGCATCAGCAGGGTAGGATATTCCAAAATCACGGTTGAATACGGCTGGGATCAGGATATGGATGCCGCTTTTTTAGATCTGCAACGCGCAGTTTCCACCTATGCCCAACAGGACAACGTGGACGAGATTAACGTCACCCGTTATGACGCGAACGCCAGTCCGATTATGACCATCGCGCTCACGCACAACGAGATCAAAGACATGAACGAGTTACGTAAGGTCGCGGAGAATTATATGCGCAACGAACTTGTCCGCGTGGGTGGAATAGCAGATATTCAATTAAGCGGTCAGGAGCAAGCTATCGTGGAAATCTCCACGGACGCCTACATGCTGGAAGCTTTCGGGTTGACGGCAAACACCATCGCTTCCCAGATTACCGGCATGAGTCAAAACGTGTCCGGGGGAACGATTACCGACAATGACATCCGGTACATGGTAAAGGGTGCGAATCTGATCAATACCATTGAAGATATTGAAAACATCATTGTCGCTTTCAAGGAAAATACCTCTTCCACCTCCAACGCATCATCACAAGCGTCAACAGGATCGAGTAAACCGAAAGCCCCAATCTACTTGAAAGATGTCGCCACGGTAAGTATCCGCAATCAAGAACCCGAGAATATCGCCCGTTACAACGGTGAACGTTGCTTGGGTATCAGTATATACAAGGAGAACAAGTACAACACGGTAAATGCCGTCGATAACCTGCTCGTGAAACTCGATGAATTCCAAAAAAGTTTACCGGGATACGAGTTCCACGTGATCAGCAACCAAGGTGATTTTATCGGAAGTTCTATCAATGAAGTGAAGGACTCCGCTTTGATAGGTATTCTGCTCGCGGTTATCATTCTTTATTTATTCCTGCGACGGGTGAACATGACGCTTATCGTGAGTGTATCCATTCCGATATCTATTATCGCCACGTTCAACCTGATGTATTTCAACGGGCTATCCATCAATATCATGACATTGGGGGGACTTGCCTTAGGGGCGGGTATGCTCGTGGACAACGCTATCGTGGTCATGGAGAATATCTTCCGAAACATGGAAGAGAATCACCTCTCTCCCACCGAAGCAGCGGTGCGAGGCACATCGGAAGTGGCAGGAGCAATCACGGCATCCACCTTAACCACCATTGTCGTGTTCCTCCCGATTGTTTACCTGCAAGGTGCGGCAGGTGAACTGTTTAAAGAACAGGCATGGACGGTCAGCTTCTCGCTGCTATCCTCTCTGTTCGTGTCCATCTTGTTCATTCCCATGCTCGTGTCAAAATTTCTGGGTAAAAAAGACGGAAGAAAAGGTCATGCCATCACGATAAAAGGTTTCGGTAACTTCGTGGGACGCGTATTAAAAGTAAAATATGCCGTTATTCTGGCGGCTCTCGTCCTGATGGTAATATCTTACTTGATGCTGCCTTTTATCGGGATGGAGTTCATGCCGAAAGCGGAATCCAAAGAGCTTGCCATACTCATCAATATGGAACCCGGTACCCGACTGCAAAACACGGACAATGCCGTGGCGACCATTGAAGATGCCGCACGCACGCTGGGCGGCGATGATATCGAATGGATATACACGCAAGTCGGTCCCTCCAATCTGGAAAGCACGAGCGGCGGCAAACTGGAAGAAGACAACCAAGCGCAAGTAACCGTGAAAATTAAAAAAGATTCCAAACTGGACGCTGATTATTTTATCACGAATATAAACGCGAACTACCAACTCCCCGAAGGTGTTGAAATCTCCTACGAAAAAGGAGAGTCCGCCTTACAAAGTATTCTCGGCACGGAAGGAGCCCCTCTCGTGATCGAAGTGAAGGGAGAAGAGTTGGATATATTAAACGAATTGTGTTCCTCCATAAAAGAAAAGATATCGGGCATCCCCGGACTCTATGATATCAAGACCTCTATGGAACAGGGCGCTCCCGAGGTAAACATCAAGATCGACCGGTTGAAAAGCGGTATCTACGGAATCAATGTCAAAGAAGTAAGTGATCAGGTAAGTGAAAAACTGAACGGTAAAGAAGCGGGCTCTTTCGAGAACAAGGGCGAAACTATCGATATCAGTATCAAAGTACCCGAAGTTTCTCTTTCAGAGATGGAACAAATCGAAATCACACAAGGGGACAAAAAATATCGCCTCGCTGAAATAGCGGATATCGAAATCACTTCCGCTCCGCGGGAAATCGGCAGAGTAAACCAAAGCCGCACGGGTACGGTTACGGCGATGATCGACAAAGGATACACGTTAAGCCACATCACTCCTTCCATACGCGAAAAACTATCGGAAGTAGAGTTCCCGGCAAAATACACGGCAAAGATTACCGGAGAGGAAGAAAAAAGACAAGAATCATTCGGCGGACTGGGCTTCGCCTTAGGTCTGTCCATACTGTTAGTGTATATGGTTATGGCTGCTCAATTCGAATCTTTACGCCACCCGTTCACTATTCTGCTGACTATCCCGTTAGCCGGGGTAGGTTGCGTGTGGGCATTCCTGATTACCGGACAAACACTCAACATGATGGCATTTATCGGTATCATCATGCTTGCCGGTATTGCCGTGAACAGTTCTATTATACTCGTGGATGCAATCAACCGCCTGAAAGCGGACGGTCACCCGTTGGACGATGCTATCAAGATGGCTGCCCAACACCGCGTACGCCCGATCATCATGACCAGTGCCACCACTATTCTGGCACTGCTCCCCATGTGTTTCGGTTTCGGGGAAGGGGCTTCGCTCCGATCTCCCATGGCATTAGCGGTTATCGGGGGGCTTCTGACCTCTACCGTCATGACCTTGATCGTCATTCCATGTGTGTATTACGTTATTGATAAAAAGAAGTCATGAAGACCATTATAAAAAGACGAGTTCTCATCTCGATGTTATTCATCGGGTTGGTACTTATGGGAATCTTTTCCCAGAAGCACCTGCCCATGGAAATATTTCCCAATGCCGAATTACCGGTATTGAGTGTCAACATCAGAGCCACTTCGAATTTGGAACTCGACCCCACGTACGTTGAAAATCACGCCGCTATCCCGGTAGAAGGCGCTATCAGTTCGCTCGACGGAGTGGAAAAAATAGAAACGTACATCAGTTCGTCAGGTGTTTCAATCCGAGTTGCATTGAAACAAAATGTAGACTTGAAATACGCGTTCCTGCAACTGGAACAAAATATAAAGAGCATATCCAAGAACATTCCCGAAGAATTTACTTGTACTGTCAACAAATCCTCTGCCGGTTCGGCAAGTGACAACTTCATGCAGTTGCAAATCCTCGGGGAAGACGATATCGACTATGTCCGCAACATCGTGGATAAAGACATCACGCCCTATCTCGAAAGCGTGGACGGTATCGCGGAAGTCCGAATCGTGGGTGGCCGACAAAAAAGTATCGAAGTCATTATCGATTTAGAACGATGCAAAGCACTGAATCTCACGCCATCTATCATCAGTAGCAAGATATCTGCAAATCTGGCGGAAAAAACATTTGCCGGCTCCGTGTACGAGAACAATAAACGTTATTTCGTCAACGTGACGGCAGAATACCTTGCCACCGAAGACCTTGGAAGTATCGTTGTAGCCGAAGGACCAATTCTGCTAAAAGATATCGCGGAAATCCACTTCGGGGTGAAGGAAGAAGACTCCTATTCCCGTGTAAACGGTAAGGAGGTCGTAACCTGTAGATTATACAAATCCCCTTTGACCAACGTGATTGATTTGTCTGAAAAAGTACGGGCAGAAATCGACCGACTGAATGAAGAGATAGCCTCCAAAGGGATCAGTATCGACATTCAGGAAGATCAGGCTGAAATCATGAGTGATAATATCAACGAGATTATCAACCTTGCCATATCGGGAGCTTTTCTAGCTATTTTCGTCCTCTTCCTGTTCTTGCGCAAAATACATATCGTGTCTATTGTCGCTTTCGCTATACCGATATCCGTGTTCTCGTCCTTCTACTTCTTCTACTTGTTCGGCATCTCGATCAACACGCTTACCCTCACCGGTATCGCGCTCGCGGTGGGAATGTTACTGGACAATTCTATCGTGGTCATGGAAAATATCTATCGCCTGAAGGCCACAGGTATGCCCACGGATGAAGCCTGCGTGCAAGGAACCGAGGAAGTATGGAAAGCAGTCCTTGCTGCCACGATTACCACGATTATGGTATTCCTGCCTTTCCTTTTTGCCGATCGTTACGAGATTAAACTTATCGGAGAACATATCGGGGTGTCCATCGTCGCCACGCTGACCATATCGCTGGTCGTGGCGTTACTGTTGATCCCCATGGCTGTCAATGCTATTTTGAAGAGGAAACCGAACGACGTTAATTTCAGCAAATTGTCTCTGCACAACCGCCTCGTGCAAATCTACATGGCAATACTGAAAATGTCCCTCCGCCGCCCGGCACAGGTTATCATCTCCGCACTCGTGGTGCTTCTCGTCACGGTAGTGCTATCCACTTCCCTGACGCTAAATACTCTTAGAGAAATTCAAACAAACACGTTCAACGTGTACATTACTCCGCCAACCGGATACACGTTACAAAAGACTGACGACATGATTCGCCTGTTCGAGGATGAATTGCTCGAGGTCAAAGAGATCAAAACATTTACGTCCGACATCAGCGAAGATAACGTGGATATTACCATCCGACTGAAAGACGATTTTGAAAAAATCAACAATAAATCTATCCCACAGCTGAAAGACGAATTAGTAAGGCTGGCAGAGAAAGTAAACATATCCAAATCCCAAATCAGCCTTCAAGCAACAGAAACCGCCGAGAGAGGTGGTGGCGGCATGTTGGGCAACGCCTCACTGCTTCGCCTGATGAATATCGGGAGCCAAAGCGAGAAGGTCATTATCAAAGGACAGGATTTCGAGGCTATGACAAATTTTGCCGAATACTTGAAATACCAATTCGAAGACCTTGACAATATTTCTTATTCCAATGTCAGCAGTCAATCGGGTAGTTCTGTGGCAAAAATGTTCTTTGACCAGTACTTGATGGGAGTCAACGACATCACTCCCGGCAACGTGGCAAATGAACTCAATAATTTCGGTCCCGAAAGCACGGCATCCACAAAATACAAAGCGGGTGACGAAGAATATGATATCATTATCCGGGACGCCACGTATGACGAAAAAGACAAGACTACACAAACCCGTACGCTTGAGGATCTGCGCAATATGCAGGTGACGAACTCCAAAAACGGACTGGTAGAATTACGTGATTTCGCCCGCATCAACCTCGGACGGGACAAAGGAAGCATCATTCGTATTAACCAAGAGAAGGAAGTCACTCTCTATTACGCTTTCAACTCGGATATCAACGAATCGAAACCTCTGCTTGAAGCGGCACGGGAAGAGATTGACGAGCTAGTGCAAGGCTTGGATGTCCCTGCCGGTATCGCCGTACAAGTCGTTCACGAGGAAAACGAAATGGATGATTTCACTTTCCTTATACTGGCCGCATTCGTCCTCATTTACATGATACTCGCTTCCGTGTTCGAATCGATATCAGCCCCTATCGTGCTGATGTTCACGATCCCGTTGGCAGCAATCGGCTCGTTATTGGCATTATTGTTCACGAGCAACCCGTTGATGAATGCCAATGTCTTTATCGGCTTTATCATCCTGATCGGTATCGTGGTAAACAACAGTATCATCCTTATAGATTATACCTCATTGCTACGCCGCACGGGCAACCGGAAGCAACGCGCTATCATAACCTCCGGCCTATCCCGCCTGCGACCTATACTGATCACGGCAATCACGACCATCGTGGCTATGGTTCCGCTGGCTCTCGGCACGGGAGAATACGTGTCCGGACTAGGCGCCCCGTTCGCGATCACTGTAATCGGCGGATTGACTATGAGTACATTGTTGACTCTAGTTATTATCCCCACGCTCTACTCCGGTATGGAAGACGCCCTTACCCGCCTGCACTCGCAAAGCTGGGTGATGAAAATCATACAAATCGCGGCATTCATCGTGGCACTCACTTGTGTCTATTTCTGGACATATACAGTGCTCGACCGAATACTTTACGTCATTCTGACCGTTATACTGGTACCGGGCATCACGTGGTTCCTTGAGGACAGTCTTCGCCGTGCCCAAAGCAACATCATCCCTGCCGACGAGGAACTGGAAATCAAAGTATGCAATCTCGTGAAGATATACGGTCGCCCCTCCCGCTTCGAGCGGGAATGGACTTCCGGGCTGAAAATCAGGGAACGTCTGGGCTTGAAAGAGCAATACCGGGAGTGGAAAGACCTGCAACCCCTGCTATGGTCGCTACCCATCCTCGGCTTCATGTATTACTTCACGTTCAGTTATCAAGTATTATTCTTGTGGGCGGTCATCTTCGCTTTCATCACGTGGATCATGACCCTCGGCACCATGAATATCTTCCGGGAATTTTTTGAAAACCGGAACGATAAGATGATTGCCAAGCTCTTGCGCATCATCGCTATCGCCATCTATTACGCGGGACCTTTCGTTATCCTCTACTGGTCGAGCAACAAGTTCGACAATAGCGGGGGAGCTATTTTCCTTGGTATGTTCTGGTATATCGGCATCGCGGCAAGATACTTGTCCAACAAGATTAACAAGGAGAACATTAATATTGATCTGATTGACGGTCGCTTCCGTATGTTGAAGAAAACCATATTCCGTATGGCTTCCAAGGCTCCGTTCATCGGCGTGAAGAAAAAACCGTTCAAGGCGTTAAGTTCCGTTTCCATGGAAATCCATACCGGAATGTTCGGACTCCTCGGTCCCAACGGAGCGGGTAAAACCACGCTGATGCGTATCATCTGCGGTATTTTCGAGCAAAGCTACGGCAAGATATTTATCAACGGTATCGACACCCAGAAGAAACGGGAAGAGTTGCAAGGTCTAATCGGTTACCTGCCGCAAGAATTCGGAACCTACGAGAACCTCACGGCTTGGGAATTTCTCGAATATCAGGCTCTGTTGAAAGGCATCTACAACAAGCGTGTACGCCAGAATCGGATCGCAGAAGTGCTTTCCGCCGTTCACATGTACGAGAACAAGGATAAGAAAATCGGGGGATTCTCCGGCGGTATGAAACAACGTATAGGTATTGCCCAGACGTTGCTCAACCTGCCGCGCATCCTCGTGGTAGACGAACCCACGGCGGGACTCGACCCGCGGGAAAGAATCCGCTTCCGGAACCTGCTCGTGGAACTGTCGCGTAACCGAATCGTGATTTTCTCCACCCACATTATCGAGGATATCGCCAGCTCCTGTAATCAAGTGGGCGTTATCAACAAAGGAGAACTGAAATATCACGGGACTCCTTCCGATATGGCCAACATAGCCAAGGATGTCACGTGGACATTCGAAGTACCGGTACGGGATTTTGCCAAACTCCCGTCCGACCTGCTCGTCGTTCACCACATCCGCCAAGGCGATATGATCAAAGTACGCTGCCTCAGCGAGCGCAAGCCCGCCGAGAACGCCGAACGGATACTCCCCGCGCTGGAAGACTCCTACTTGTGGCTGTTGAGAACCGTCAAAATAGAGAACAAAGAACAAATTATAACCCAATAAAACGCACCCCCAATTATGCTTCAATTTTGGATAGCGATACAGAAACTGGTACAATACAACATCAAGATCATCTTCGGGAACAAATTCTTGTACTTCATGTTGAGTGCCCTCGTGTTCTTTATCATCACCGTGGTGGTGTACCTGCTGGGCGACGACGAGATCACCCAAGCAACCGCCTACTCGATGCTGATGCTGCCGAGCATCCTGCTCGTCTTCTACCCCATGTGCTTCGGGTTACAAAATGACCAAGATGCCAAAATCGTCGAAATCATCTTCGGAATCCCTAACTACAGCTACAAAGTTTGGTTATTCCGGCTCTTGATCTCGTATGTCATCTGTTTCGTCATCACGTTGATCCTCGCATTGCTCACGGATCTCGCCATCGTGTCCATTCCCCCGATGAACCTCGCCCTGCAAGCTATGGTTCCCGCCCTCTTTATCGGTACGCTCTCCTTCATGCTGAGTACCACCATCAAGAACGGCAACGGAACCTCCGTGGTCATTATCATCATCGGGTTGATCCTCTTTATGATGAAAGAAAGCCTTGGTGCCAGCCAATGGAACATCTTCCTCAATCCATACGATGTTCCCCTCGATAAAAACCCGCAGATATTCTTCAACGCCGTTTTCCATTGCCGGATAAACATGTTGATCGCTTCTGCCCTCTTTATCATCATCGGTCTGAACAACACCCGCCACCGGGAAAAATTCATATAATGGGACTGTCTAACAAGTTTTAGACAGTTCTTTTTTTTTGTAAAAATAAGGCT